>JAOAQX010000026.1 GCA_025210805.1 Flavobacteriales bacterium | reverse complement strand
CACCAACTGCACTTCGTGGAGGTATTTTTCTTTTTCCTCCTCGGTGTCGCCATCATTGTCAAATACAAAATCGAGAATCCCGATAGTGTAAACAGATTTTAGTTCAAAATCCCACTCAGATTTTGGAGCTTGCTCTCTTATAGGAAAAGTAGAATAGAAAACACTTCGGTCTTTGAAAAATTTTTGTTTTGCCTTTTGAAGTTCTACAATAAATTTTTCTCCTTTTTCGTTCTCACAATAGATATCAAAAATGGCCTTTCTGTCAATTTGGGTAGAACCCAAATGTTCAGTCTTCATATAGTTCAGTTCCACTATTCGTCCTTCGTTTTCCTTCAGTAATTCATTCAGGAAATCCAATAACAAATCTTTGTTTGGCTCTTCACCAAACAATCTCTTGAAACCAAAATCGGTAAATGGATTGATGTATTTTTCTTGAAAACCAGACATTTTTTTGAAATCTAATTGTTTTATTATTCTTCTCTAAAAGAAACTTTTACAAAATTACTCCTAAAACGGAACTTATCCAAAGTTAATTACTGTTTCGAAAATTTTCTTAGATATGTATTTACACTTCCCCTAAAGTATTCTACAAAAGTTTGTCCAAGATTGATATGCACATAGGGAGTCACAAATTGTAGAAAAATGTGTTTTGGGGAGAATTTACTAGAAAATATAGCGTAAAATGACAGTTTTGAAAAGACATTCTAGTAGATCAATTTAGTACACGAAAGTATAGTTGATGACATATTTTAATTAACTTGCATTCTTCAGATCAAAAAAATCATTTTTTATGAAAAAAATACTTGTTGCCAATAGAGGTGAGATTGCGCTTAGAGTGATGCGATCTGCCAAAGAAATGGGAATTAAAACAGTTGCCATATATTCCGAAGCCGATAGAGAGTCATTGCATGTAAAGTACGCTGATGAGGCCGTTTGTATCGGTCCTGCACCTTCTTCTGAGTCCTATTTAAAATCAGATAAAATCATTGAAGTATGTAAGGAATTAGGGGTTGATGGAATTCACCCAGGATATGGTTTCTTATCTGAAAATGCAGAATTTGCTGATTTAGTAGAGAAACACGGAATTACATTTATTGGTCCAAGTTCTCATTCTATGAGACTCATGGGAAACAAGCTTGCTGCAAAAGCTACCGTAAAAGAATACAATATTCCAATGGTGCCAGGAACAGATGAAGCACTAACAGACCTTGATGAAGCCGCTAAAATTGCAGTAGAAATAGGTTTCCCGATTCTTGTGAAAGCCGCTGCCGGTGGTGGAGGTAAGGGAATGCGAGTAGTAGAAAAAGCTGAAGAGTTAAAGGAGCAAATTCAACTTGCGATGAGTGAAGCACAATCATCTTTTGGAGATGGTTCTGTTTTTATCGAAAAATATGTTGCTTCGCCACGTCATATTGAAATTCAAGTATTGGCGGATGATCATGGAAATGTCATTCACCTTTTTGAGAGAGAATGTTCTGTACAAAGAAGGTATCAAAAAGTAATAGAAGAAGCGCCTTCAGCTGTTTTGTCTCCAGAAATGAGAGAGAAAATGGGAGAATGTGCAAAAGATGTTGCACGCTCTTGCCAATATAAAGGAGTGGGAACAGTGGAGTTCTTATTAGATGGTCCCGAAACTTTCTATTTCTTGGAGATGAATACTCGTTTGCAAGTAGAACATCCAGTTACGGAGATGATTACAGATATCGACTTAGTAAAAGAACAAATTCGTGTGGCAAGAGGAGAGAAGCTTCGCTTTAAGCAGGAAGATGTGGTTATGAGAGGTCATGCTATAGAAGTTCGTGTGTATGCTGAGGACGCTAAAAATAATTTTGCTCCAGATATCGGAGTATTAAAAAAGTATAAAAGACCATTTGGACCTGGGGTTCGTGTGGATGATGGATTTGAAGAAGGAATGAAAATTCCGATTTATTATGATCCAATGATTTCTAAACTCATTGCTTTTGCAGAAGATAGAGAATCGGCAATAGCCAAAATGAAAGAAGCGATTGGAGATTATGAGATTGTGGGAGTTCAAACCACCATGGATTTTGCAAAATTTGTAATGGACCATGAGGCGTTTAAAAGTGGAAACTTTGACACGCATTTTGTAAAAAATCATTTTGAACCACAAATGCTTGATGCTTATCAGCAAGAGAATGAAATGGAAATAGCAGCACTAGTAGCTGGAATGAAAATTGCTGAGAACTCAGTACAAGCTATTTCTAAATCAAATGGAGAAACAATTTCTAAATGGAAAATAAACAGAAAATAGTTTTCCAATACATTTTTTTGATATTCTTGAGCTTTGGAACATTCATTTCCAAAGCTCAAGATACCAATAAGGTTTTCACGGATCCCGATGATATCTATTTAGATGCCATTGTGACCGATGAAGATACTATTTACATAAATTACCTTTCTGAGGTAGAGCTTTTTGATTATACTCCACTTTCCCCACAGGATAGAAGAGCTTATTATCGACTAAGGAAAAAAGTTCTGAAAGTGTATCCCTATGCCTTAGAAGCAAGTAAGCAATATGTTTCTATCCATGAAGAAATGGAGCAAGAAAAATGCAAGCGGAAGAAAAAGCGTAAGGTAAAGAAACAGATGAAGTGGATCAAAAAAACTTTTGGAAAAGAACTCAAAAAGCTTAAAAGATCTGAGGGTCGAATTTTGATTAAACTCTTGCATAGAAACCTACAAATAACTGCTTATGATTTGGTTAAGGAGTATAACTCGGGTTTTAAAGCAAGAATGTGGCAAACTTTTGCAGGGTTTTATAGTATTGATATGAAGGCGGAATATCAACCTGAGTCTGATCGTAATGATCAACTCATTGAGATGATTATTCAAAAAGCCATAAATGACGATTTAATAGAAGAATCTAAATTAAGTCCTTATCAACTTGTGAAAATCAAAAAAAGAAATGAATAGATTTTTTTATGCCGTCTGGAAATATTGGGTGATTGTTGTAGGGGTCATATTTGGAATTCTATTTTTACCACTCATTGCCATTATTTTACTTCCTAAAACAGATCAATCAAGAAATTTTGCAAATATTTTTATCCGTCATCTTGCAAGAGCTTTGTTGCTTTGTGTGGGAATTATAACGGTTGTGAAAAATAAAAGTAGAAAAAAATCAAAAAGTAAGCAGTTTGTTTATATCGCCAATCACCGATCTTATTTAGATATCATTGTTGCTTTTATGATCATTTCTCCTAAAACACGTTTTATTGCCAAACAGGAAATATTTTCTTGGCCAGTTATCGGGTATTTTATGGGAAGATTAGGGCATATACCCGTGGATAGAAGTAGTCCTACTGCTAGAAAAAGGAGTTTAGAAAATATTCATAAACTCGTGAGAAGTGGAAGTTCTCTAATGATTTTTCCAGAAGGAGGAATTCATAACTACGATAAAATATTACATCCTTTTAAAAAAGGAGGCTTCTCTGTAGCAGTAGAAACAGAAACAGCAATATGGCCGTTTGCTATTCATAATGCTCATAAAATAAATCCTAGTGCAAAAGGTTTTGCAATTAAGCCCGGCTATCTAAAAGTATGTGTTTTAGAGGAGATTTCGGCACAAGGAAAAGAAGTTAGAGCTTTGATGCAAGAATCTTTTGATTGTTTACATAAAGAGCTAAAAGCAAAAAACGACTAATCCTAGTAGAGTAGTCGTTTTATAAATATTGGCTTGTATATTTTTATTACTTAATATAAAGCTTTCTTGTATTGATTGTACCTTGAACATCTGCTTTTAAGATATAAAAACCAGTTTTAAGGTCTGAGAAGTTTATTTGGTTCACATTTCTTACTTCCAATACATTTTTACCAGTCATGTCAAAAACATTCCAGTTTGCATCTGTATTTTCAGAAATCGAAGCGAAATTAGTGTTAATAAGAATCTCAAACTGATTATTTATTTCATCTAATCCAATGTTTTTAAGAACAATTTGACTCGCTCCTCTATTTCCATTTCCATGGTAATCAAAAGTATTTCCATTAGCAATGGCATAAGATAAAGGAATCGTCAATTTTGTTACATCAAAAGTATAGTCATCTCCATCACTGGTGTCAAAATCTCTTGTGTAAACAAAAGTTACCTTACTTCCATTTACCGTTTTAGAAGTTTGAGAAAGATCTTGTGAGGCTTGTTCTGCAGGTGCCGTGTTTCCAGACATTTTGTACTCACGAGCATCTCCGTTTGCTTTATCCACCACATTATGCATAATGGCATAACCTTGCATATTTGTAGTTCCAACTCCTAAACCAAACCAAGATGCGGTGTCTCCAGTTACGGTAAAAGTTGCTTTAGAAGTAGATTGATCTAGTGAAATCATTACTTCCATCTCATCGTTGTTTCCTAATGTTACAGAACCCTCAAATTTTTGAGCGAAAGTCATACTTGTAACACATAAAGAAGCTAATAATAAAATTTTCTTCATAAATTTTTTTGTTTTAAAATTAATTCATTCAGCAATTTATGAAATTTTTGATGTTAATGATTGAGATTTTTAGTTGAAATGGAGTATTTTCCCGAGTAAAGGTTGTCTATACAAGTGTGGTGTTTCGTGTCTATTGTTACGGTTTAAAATAAACTTCCAAAATAATTTTGTAAACAAAAAACAAATTATGTCATACTATTTTAATACAGTTTTAGAAAATACTTCGATGGAAGAGGCAATTGAAAAAGTAACTGTGGAACTCAAAAAAGTGGGTTTTGGAATACTTACAGAAATTGATATGCAAGATACTTTAAAGAAAAAATTGGATGTTGATTTTAAAAAATATAAGATTTTGGGTGCCTGCAATCCTCATTTTGTATGGGAAGCCATTCAGGAAGAAGATAAAATAGGGGCATTTTTACCTTGTAATGTAATTGTGGAAGAAGAAAATGGAACGACAGAAGTTTCAATTATCGATCCAATGGCTTTGATGCAATCTGTGAAGAACCCAAAATTAGAATCTTTTGGAAAAGAAGTGGGAGAAATGATGCAAGAAGTTTTGAAGAATTTACAATAGGAAACTTCTAAAAGTTCTTAACAAGAAAAATCCGAATGGAAGTTTGTAAGTTCATTCGGATTTTTTTGCCTTAATTTGGTTAAAAATGTCACTAGAGGATATTTTTTTATTCAAAATAGAGAACAAATTACCTTATGAAAGCTCGTTTTTACAAAAGAACCTTAAACTTCAAAATTCCCGCAGGAACTTCAAGAGGTATTCTCCACACCAAAGACTCATATTTTCTGATTCTCGAAAAAGATGGAAAAAAAGGAATAGGAGAGTGTTCTATTTTACCTAATTTAAGTATTGAGGGGAAACAGAACTTGAAACCCGTTTTTAATGAAATTTGCCATGAAATAGCAGAAGGGAAAGATTTTTTGATGGAAAAATGGAATCATTTTCCTGCGGTAAAATTTGCTATTGAGATGGCTTTCCAAGATTTGGAGTTTGGAGTAGAAAAAGAATTTTTCGCCAACGATTTTTTCGTTAATCAACAAGGGATTCTCACCAACGGTCTTATTTGGATGGGCGATAAGTCTTCTATGAAAAAACAGATTGAGCAAAAACTACAGAGTGGTTTTAGCTGTGTAAAGCTCAAAATTGGTGCAATAGATTGGAAAGAAGAATTAGCTCTTTTGGAATCGATAAGGAATGAGTTTTCTGCTGATAAAATTGAGCTACGGGTTGATGCCAATGGAGCATTTTTACCTAATGATGCATTGGGGAAACTTAAAGAATTAGCTGTATTTGATATTCATTCTATAGAACAACCTATCCGCCAGGGGCAGATAAAACAGATGGCAAATTTGGTGCAAAATACACCTATCCCTATTGCTTTGGATGAAGAACTGATTGCCGTTAGAGAACCAAATAAAAGAGAAAAACTCCTTCGGGACATCCAACCACACTATATAATTCTAAAGCCTAGTTTGCTTGGTGGTTTTTCTGATGCCGATGAATGGATTTCTATTGCAGAAAAAATGAAAATAAACTGGTGGGCTACTTCTGCCTTAGAATCAAATATTGGTTTAAACGCCATTGCTCAGTGGGTTTCTCAGAAAAAACCTAAGCTACCACAAGGTTTAGGTACAGGAAGTCTATTTAGTAACAATATTCAAGCTCCTCTAAAGATTCGTGGAGAACGCTTGTATTATGGTAATGAAAGTTGGGAGGAGCTTTAACAATTTGTTCGAAATTAAATATCAAATAGTTAACGATTCTATTAAGATTATAATGTATTTTAGGCTAATTAATTAATTGAGAATTGGGCATAATAATAAAATTAGGAAAATTCTCAAGATATTTATGGATAACCTTATTGAATTAAAGTTGTAACTAAATGAAAGTAAGTATATTAGTGGTAATTGTGATCACCATTTTTACTCTACCCTCTTGCGCTCAAGTTGATGTCGGAATTAATCCTTTGAAATTGACAAATGGAACATTTAGACTCTATTCAGAATTTGTGTTTGATGATAAGATGGGTGCGGAGGCTCATTTGGGTTATAGCAATACATCTAGCACGTATAAGTTCTATGATGCTCACTATTATGCCTTGTCTTTTAAGTATTATTTTTTATCCAATTTTTCTGTTATAAACGGAACGGGAACATATGGTACAATCTTTATGGATTATGACTATGTCAATAAGCATAATTATGGAGAAGAAGCGTGGTTAATATTTAAGAAATTGGTCTCAAAAGAAGTAGAAACAATAAGCTTAGGTGCAGGCTTGGGGTATAAATATGTTGCTAAATCCTCCTTCTTGTTGGATTTTTCAATAGGAATTGGTGCAAAGCTATCCGAATATAGGAAAGAAGACGGAGTGATTATTGATAAAAATCATCCAACAGATTATAAAGGGGATATTCCAACTGTTTTTGGGAAAATTGCTTTAGGTATCCGAATTGGTAGGAAGAAAACGAGAAAAGGATACTGATAGCTTGTATAAAAAAATAAATCTCGCTTCGGCGAGATTTATTTTTTGAGTTTACTTTTAAAAACCTTTTGAAATTTTTCCACTTTAGGTTTGATCACAAAATTACAATATGGCTCTGTGCCGTTGAGTTTAAAGTAGTCTTGATGATAGTTCTCTGCAACATAAAAAGTATCAAAAGGTGTTATTTCTGTAACAATAGGGTTGCTAAAAACTTCTGCTTTTGTAAGCTTTTGAATAATTTCTTGAGCGATTTTCTTTTGTTGTTCAGAATGATAAAATATGGCAGAACGATATTGCGTTCCAATATCATTTCCTTGTCTATTGAGGGTGGTAGGATTGTGGGTTTTAAAGAAAATTTCAAGAATTTCTTCAAAACTAATTTCATCTGCAGAAAAATGTACATTTACCACTTCAGCATGCCCTGTGTTTCCTTCACAGATTTGTTTGTAGGTAGGACTTTCTACTGTCCCTCCAGAGTAACCAGATTCTACTGAACTGACCCCTTTCAGCTGGCTGAAAATAGCTTCCACACACCAAAAACACCCTGCACCAAGCGTGGCAGTTTGTTTGTTTGAGTTTTCCATGTTTTGCGCATTTATAGGATAAATGTAAATAAAAAGTGGAAAAATCAAATAGAGTATTTTTGATTTTAACATTGATTTGGTATTTTGTTTGAAATTTTAGGAATATAAAAGCACAAATTATGCCATAAGAATTTCTTCCTAGTTTAAATCAAATAAATTGGATACTCCAATAAATCGTTCTATTTCAAAAGCTTCTGCGTTTTTAACGCCAATGTCTTTTCCCCAGTTTTCGGTTCTTGCCTCTACACTATTGAGAAATTGTTTTGAAGAAATAGGTGTATCTGGCTCATCAGTTCCCGCCTGATAAAATTGTGATTCATAAGCCATAATACTTTGCATTTTCTCTTGGATACTATCACTAATGTCCACTACAAAATCAGGTTTTCGGTCTTGATATTGAATATAGTGATAAACGGCTTTAGGTCTCCATGGTTTTTGATTTTTTTGATCAATTTGAGTCTCTATTTTCAATAAACCTGATAAAAAACAAGCTCTAGATACCAGTTCAGATCCTCGTCCATGGTCTGGATGACGATCTTGAAAAGCATTACATAAAACAATATCAGGTTGATATTGTCGTATTTTTTGAACGATTTTGAGTAAATTTTCTTGTGTTATTTCAAAAAAACCATCAGCCATTTCAAGGTTCTCTCGGATAGATAATTTAAGTATTTCAGCAGCATTTTTTGCTTCTCGATCTCGGATTTCGGCACTTCCTCTTGTTCCCAGTTCTCCTCGGGTAAGATCTATTATTCCAGTGGTGTAACCCAGTTTTTGGTGCTTTGCCATAGTTCCTGATGCCGATAGTTCTACATCATCTGGGTGTGCTCCGAAAGCAAGAATATCTATTTTCATAAATGTGATTTTTTTTGTTCAATGGATGCCTAATTTATCGAAAAAATATGAAAAAGAATGCCTTTTGTATCTTCAGAAGATATGTCAAAAACCGATTTATTCACTAGCTTTGAAACGTATAAAAAGATGCTAACTTTTAGCATAAATCTTATTCAAAGAATGCAGAGAAAAAGGAAATATCTATATCTTATTCATCTCCAATATTTAGGTTTTCGGTATCGAGGTTGGTTTTGGCAGAAGGATGTAAAAACGGTTCAAGAAATGATACAAAAAACTGTCAATTTCGTGACCGAAACAGATCGTTTTAAAACATTGGGAGCAGGACGAACTGATGCTATGGTATCTTCAAATCTCTATGCTTTTGAGCTTTTTATAGAACAAGAAATAGAAGATTTGAATCTTTTTTTGGAAGCTTTCAATAAAAATCTACCATTTGATATTCGAGCACTCAAAATTCAAGAAGTAGATAAAGAGTTTAATGTGATGTTGGATGTAGTGGAAAAAGAATATCGCTATATTTTTTCTTTTGGAGAAAAATTTCATCCTTTTGCGGCTCCTTTTATGGGCTTTGAAACGGAGCATCTAGATATTGAATTAATGAAAGAAGGCGCAAAACTGTTTGAGGGAACTCATGATTTTCGCAAATATTGCAGTCAGCCTACAGAATTTAAACAGTTTGTAAGAACCATAAACCATTGTTCTATACAAGAAAACACCTACCTTGAAGCGAATTTTTTTCCTAAAAAAAGTTTTGTTTTCACCGTAAAAAGTAAAGGATTTCTTAGATATCAAATTCGTTTTATGATGGGGGCTTTATTTCGTCTCGGAAAAGGGAAATGCTCATTGGATGATTTAAAAGAATCTCTTTTGGGTAAAGACAAAGAAAAATTCTACTATCCAGCCCCTGCTTCTGGCTTATTTCTTCACGCCATGGAATACAAAACTCATGATGGTAAAGTAGAAAATGTTGCGGTAAATGATTTTGACAGTTTTTAGAAGAATCAAAGAGTAAAAAAGCTTTAAAGTGTGAGGTAGATAGATTATTGCTAAAATTTAGCCCCACACTTTAAACCCATTTTTATTCCTCTTCCATAGGGGTTCCTATCTCAATCAAAAACCCATTATTATCTCTAATATAAGCTACTTTTTGTCCCCAAGGTTTATCGGTTAATTCTTGGTATATTTCAGCTCCAGCTTCTTGAGCTTTTTTAAGATCAGCCTCAATATTATCAGATGTAAAAGCGATTTCTATTCCTATGGGTGATTCGTCTTTATTCATTTTTTGATACCCTTTTGGAAGATTGAAATCCGCCAATTCAAAATTTGCAAAACCTAAAGTGGTTTCCCCAGAGTTTATTTCTCCATAATCTTTTTCGGGAGTAGTGAATTTGACGTCAAAACCTAATGCATTTTGATAAAACTCAAGAGTTTCTTGAACATTTTCAACATAAAAAATAGTGTGAGAATACTTCATAATGATTTAATTTTTAGTGATCTAATTTATGATAATTTTAGTGAGTAATATTATTTTTAGTGTTAAATATACCAATAAATATAATCTGCATAAAGAGAAGAAAAAAGGAGAAGGTTCGAATTAGAAAGTCTCTCTTGAGTAAAGAAATCTGACAAAATGTCAAATAATAGCGCGTGGCATTGTCCTTGTAAAAATCGAAATAGAAAAAAACAGAAAACTTGATTATGTCAACAACAAAAATAAATGTAACCACGGAAAATTTATTTCCGATCATTAAAAAATTCCTTTATTCGGATCATGATATTTTTATTAGAGAAATAGTTTCTAATGCTGTAGATGCTTGTTCTAAACTACATTTCCTTTCAGGAAAAGGACAAAATGTGGGAGAAATAGGAAATTTACAAGTAGAACTTATTGTAGATAAAGAAGCAAAAACCATTACCGTAAAAGATAACGGAATAGGAATGACCAAAGAAGAAGTTGAGAAATATATCAACGAGGTAGCTTTTTCTGGGGCAAAAGATTTTATGAACAAATATGAAGAAGAGTCTGAAAATTCAGGAATTATCGGTCATTTTGGTCTAGGATTCTATTCTTCTTTTATGATTTCTGACAAAGTTGAAATCTTCACAAAATCTTTTCAAGATGCTCCTGCAGTTCATTGGTCTTGCGAGGGTACTCCAGAAATTGTGATGGAAGATCATGATAAAACAGAAAGAGGAACAGAAATAGTGATGCATGTAGCAGAAGATTCTGTTGAGTTTTTGGAAGATCATAGAATTAATGAATTATTAAGCAAATACTGTAAGTTTCTTCCTATTCCAATCAAATTTGGAACGCAAACAAGAACAGAAGGAGAAGGAGAAGATGCCAAGGAAATTACCGAAGATAACTTCATCAATAATCCAACTCCAGCATGGGTGAAGTCGCCATCTAGCTTGGAAGATAAAGATTATAAAGATTTTTATAGAGAGCTGTATCCTATGCAGTTTGAAGAGCCATTGTTTCATATTCATCTAAATGTGGATTACCCATTTAACCTTACAGGGATTCTTTATTTTCCTAAGGTTAAGCAAAACATGGATCTTCAGAAAAATAAAATCCAACTGTATAGCCGACAAGTATTTGTTACAGATAGCGTAGAGGGAATCGTACCAGACTTTTTGACATTTCTACACGGAGTGATAGATTCACCAGATATTCCATTAAATGTATCTAGATCTTATCTTCAAGCAGATGGAAATGTAAAGAAAATCTCTTCGCATATTACCAAAAAAGTAGCGGATAAGCTTGACGAATTATTTAGAAAAGACCGTGAAGGTTTTGAAGCAAAATGGAATGATATCAAGATGATTGTAGAATACGGTATGCTTACCGAAGAGAAATTCTACAAAAAAGCTCAAAAATTCTTCCTTTTTGAAACCACAGAAGGTTCGTATATGACACTAGAAGAGCTGAAAGAGAAAGTGAAAACGAATCAAACGGATAAAGATGACAATCTGGTTATCCTTTATACCAACGATAAAACGGCTCAGCATTCTTATATCGCTCAAGCAAAAGAAAGAGCGTATGAGGTGGTGGTTTTAGATTCTCCAATAGCTTCACATTTTATCCAAAAGATTGAAACGGAAGGTGAAAAAATCAAATTTGCACGTGTAGATGCCGATACAATGGATAAATTGATCCCGAAAACAGAAGAAATTCCATCATTATTATCAAAAGAGCAAGAGGATCAATTAAAAGAAGTGGTAACAGGAGTAGTTTCAGATACTACCTATGTCGTGCAAATTGAAAGTTTAGATTCTCAGTCCACACCTTTTATGCTCACGCAAACGGAACAAATGCGACGTATGAAAGAAATGCAACAAACAGGAGGTGGTATGATGATGTTTGGAGAGATGCCTGATAGCTATAATTTAGTAATCAATGCCAATCATGAACTCTCTGCTAGAATCCTAAATGAAGAGGATGAAACGCAAAAAATAGCCTTAATTCAAAAAGCTTATAACCTCGCTAAACTCTCTAAGAATCTACTCTCAGGAGAGGAATTACACGCCTTTGTTAAACAAAGTTTTAGAAATATTTAAGTTTATGTGCACAAGATTACATCGAAAGGTGTAATTTTGTGCCACTTACAATAGAAGTTTCTAGTAAATATAAGATAGATTGGGTATAGGAATGTTATTTTAACGAGAACTTATATTTACAAATTTCTAGTTTATTAATAATTTTAAATTTGCTGTTATGTCAGTTAAAACCATGCTTTTTATTGATGGTGGATGGATGTTTCACAACAAAAAGTTGTTATTGGAATCTTTCGATAATGAACAAAGTGATGTGGACTACAAAAAAATCCCATTATTGGTAAAAAAACACATTGAGAAGGTTGCAGGTAACTCTGTAGATCTTGTTCGCACAAACTTTTTTGGATCAATTCCAGTAAACAAGCCAGATTTCAATTCAAACAAACAAAAGTCTTTTTACAAGTACTTAAAAGAAGATTGTTATTTTGAAACAGAAGTTTTTGATATTGATTATCAAAACGATGCTGAGTTTAAGCCAAAGGATAAGTCTTTAAATATTGCACTAGCTTCTTCTGTAATGGGGAATTGTGCATTACAAACTTTTGATGTAGCGGCTCTTATCGTAAGTGATCCAAGTTATTTACCAATGGTTTCGCGTTTGCGTATGCTAGGTAAAAGAGTATTGCTTATAGGAATTTCTACAAGTTTAGATACTAGGTTACAATCAAAAGCAGGATATTTTGATTTCCCAAATTTATATTTGGACGAACATCTTGATTTCTTAAAGCTTGAAAGAAACGAACACTACAGAGAATGTATGTCTTGTGGAGATTCTGAGCTTACAAACTGGCACGGACCAGAATTCTACTGTACTTCATGTAGAGAAAATGATACAAGAGCAAACGTACGTATTTGTGATAGCTGTGGAAAAGAAGAAGAAACTACTTGGACAGAAAGCTATTATTATTGCTACGATTGTAGAGAAGCTCACAGAAAGGATGGAACTTCTGCTAAAGCAGTGTTGTAAATCCTTTTTTTTGTGCATAAAAATTCCAGCCAATCTTGTTGAAAGATTGGCTTTTTTTGTTGAAAACTTTTCAAAATATTAACGAATAGACTGAGGCTATTGTGTATTTTAGCAAATTGAGGAACGTAGTAAAATGCTTCATTAAAATGATTAGTTAAGTTTATAAATGATTCAAGAGAATTTGATCATTGTTAGGAAAGATTGCTAATAAATTTTAGGAAGATTTTGCGATACAGAAAGAAGCTATCTATCTACTATAATTATGTCAAAGATCATATCAGTTGCCAATCAAAAAGGTGGAGTTGGAAAAACAACCACAGCAGTTAATTTAGCCGCTGCTCTTGGTGTTTTCGAAAAGAAAATCCTTGTAATCGATGCCGATTCTCAGGCAAATGCTACAAGTGCATTTGGCTTAAATCCAGAAGAAATAGATGCTGGAACTTATGAATGTATTACACAGTCGGCACCTATTCAAGAAATTATTTGTGAAACCAATAGTCCCAATGTAGATATTGTTCCTTCTACAATGGATTTAGTGGCAGCAGAACTTGACCTTGTAGATTTAGAAGATAGAGAACTGATGCTAAGACGAGCAGTTAGCCCTATTAGCGATTATTATGACTATGTGATCATAGACTGTGCTCCATCTTTAGGTTTAACTACTTTAAATGCGCTTTGTGCTTCAAATTCTGTATTGATTCCTATTCAATGTGAGTATTTTGCTTTGGAAGGTCTTGGAAAACTAATGAACACCATCAAAGGAGTGCAAAACAGTGTACACCCAGATTTAGACATCGAAGGATTACTCTTAACCATGTATGATTCACGCCTAAGACTGTCAAACATGGTGATAGAAGAAGTGAAAACCCATTTTGGCGGAATGGTTTTTGAAACCATCATCCAAAGAAATGTAAGATTGAGTGAAGCGCCTAGTTACGGAGAAAATATTATCTTGTATGACGCAAGCTCAAAAGGAGCAATCAACTATATGAATTTGGCTAAAGAGTTAATAGAGAAAAATGAGCAATAATAAGAAAAAAGCCTTAGGGCGAGGTTTATCAGCTTTGTTACAGGATAATAAAGTGGAGAAGAAGAAGCCCGCAGATAAAAAAGAGGGAGGAAATGCTCCTGTTAAAAAATTTAAGAATAAAGCATTTAGTAATGTTTTAGAAATTCCTATTGCTCAAATTCAAACAAACCCATATCAGCCAAGAACCATTTTTGATGAAGAAAGACTGCAAGAGCTAGGTCAATCCATCAAAGAGTTAGGTGTTATTCAGCCTATTACTGTTAGGAAAATCGATATGAATACCTATCAGCTCATTTCGGGAGAAAGAAGACTGAGAGCTTCACAGATGATCGGGAAAGAATCTATTCCAGCATTTGTTCGTACGGCAAACGACAAAGAAATGCTCGAAATGGCGATTGTGGAAAATATCCAAAGGCAAGAACTAGATCCCATAGAAATTGCCTTAAGTTATAAAAGACTATTGGATGAATGTAAACAAACTCAAGAACAAATTAGTGAAAGATTGGGAAAAAAACGTTCTACAATCACAAATGCTCTGAGACTTTTACAACTTCAGCCACTGATCCAAGCAGGTTTAAGAGATCATATCATTAGCCCTGGGCATGCTAAAGCTCTTTTGGGAATCAACAATGAAAAGCACCAAAGTCTTTTGTATAAAGAAATCATCAAAAAAGCACTTTCAGTAAGACAGACGGAAGAGATGGTGAAGGAATTTAAAAAAGACACATCAGTAAATAAAACACTTCCTAAAGTACCTAAAAAAGGAGCAGAACTCTCTAAAAAATGGAAAAATGAGTCCTCAGAACTTGGTGCTCATTTTGGAACCAAAACCGCAATTTCTTTTAATGATAAAGGAAGCGGGAAAATATCCATTAACTTTGTCAGCGAAGAAGATTTAAAAAGAATCTTGGAGTTAATAGATAAAAAATGAGAGGAGTATTCCTAATTTTGATGTTTGTTTTTGGTTTTCAGAGTATCCTTGCTCAAGAAAAACAAAAAGAAACACCCAAGAAACACTCAATAAAAAAAGCTACCTTATTATCCGTGGCTTTGCCAGGTGCTGGGCAGATTTATAATAAGAAATGGTGGAAAGTACCTTTAATTTATGGAGCTATGGGTACAACAACTTATCTTGCTATCCAGTATAATGATCGATATAAAACTTATCGAGATGCCTATCAACTTAGGCAAGATGGTAAAGATGATCCATTCAAAGGAAAATACAACACCAAAACCTTACTTTCTTTTACACAAGACAACAGAAATGATCGTGATATAAACATTATGATTACCGCAGGATTATATGGTTTACAGGTTCTAGATGCCTATATTGATGCGAATATGTTTGATTTTGATGTTGATGATGATTTAAGTCTTCTGATAACACCAATAGTCATTCCGCAGGAAAACCAAACCTATGTGGGACTCTCGCTAAACTTATACTCAAAATGAAAATAGCTCTTTTAGGATACGGAAGAATGGGAAAAGCCATTGAGGAAATTGCAAAATCCCGTGGTCATGAAATTTCTTTTGCAATAGGTTCTTCAAATATTGAAGAAACTCAAAAAATTTCAAAAGAAAATACAGATGTCGCAATAGATTTCTCTGTGCCTGATACTGCTTTTGAACTTAATATCTTGATGCAAGAAAAAGGAATTCCTACAATTTCAGGAACTACAGGATGGCTTGAAAATAAAACCCAAGTAGAAGAAATTTGTAAACAAAATGGTGGTGCATTTCTCTATGCTTCCAATTTTAGTTTAGGAGTAAATATCTTTTTTGAGATCAATAAACAACTCGCAAAATTGATGTCAAACTATCCCAGTTACGACATTAAAACCAAAGAAATTCACCATATTCACAAACTCGATAAACCCAGTGGAACGGCCATTACACTTGCGGAGCAAATAATGGAAGAACAATCCAAATATCAACAATGGAGTTTAAATGAAAAAGAAACAGAAAAATTGTGGATAGATGTGGAAAGAACAGGAGAGGTGCCTGGAACGCATATCATTAATTATGAAAATGAAATTGATCAGATAGAAATCAAGCATAGAGCGATCAATAGGCAAGGCTTTGCATTAGGAGCCGTAATTGCCTCAGAATGGATAAAAGACAAAAAAGGAATCTTCCAAATGAAAGATGTTCTTTTTGACTAAATATTGGTTAAACAACCGCAATTTTCTTAAAGAAAGAACTTTTAAATAAGAGAAAAACGTATTTTCGATAAAAATTGACTAGAACAACATGAAACACATAAAATTCATTGGAATACTCTTGGCCTATTTGGCAGTTTGTTACCTCATTGGTTTTGATTGGCTCTACTTTGGAGTCTTGATAATTGCAGATTATTTCTATTGGAAAAATGTCAATTGGACTTTTTGGAAAAAAAGAGAAAAAGTAAAAAGGGTATATAAATCCAAAATACATGAAACTGCTTCGGCGCTGCTTTTTGCTATTGTGGGAGCCACAATGATTCACACTTTTGTCATGCAACCCTTTACCATTCCTACACCCTCAATGGAGAAATCGATGCTTGTAGGAGATTATCTTTTGGTTTCTAAATTGCATTATGGACCTTATGTTCCTAATACACCATTGTCTCTTCCCTTTATGCACAATACCGTTTGGGGAACCAAAGATGTAAAACCCTATTCTGAAGCCGTACAAACAGGTTATCATAGAATGCCCGGTTTTGGAAGTGTAGAAAATAATGATATTGTGGTGTTTAATTATCCAGAAGATAAGCTATACCCGAGTATGCCTTTTGATAAAAAAACACATTATGTAAAGAGATGTATAGCAATTCCTGGAGATCGTATTGAAATGAGAAATAGGAAGGCTTTTGTAAACGGGAAAGAATTGCCAGTAGGTGATAGAATTCTTCTTCAGCATAATTATTTGGTACAGTTTAAGGTGCAGATTCGCCAAAAAACTGTTGATAAATATGACTTACAGTTAGCAGGAAGAGGAGCAACTCCAAATTCTTTTATTATCACCATGACTGATGCAAAAGCAGAAGAATTGAGAAAAATGACCAATTTTGTGGAATTTGTAGAACCTGCAAAACATAGAGTTGAAACCAAAGGAGCTTATCTTTTTCCTAAGGGTGTGAATAAGAATTGGGACTTAGATAATTTTGGGCCTATTTATATTCCAAAGAAAGGTGAAAGCATTGAATTAACAGAACTCAATGTGGCAACTTATAAGGAAACAATTGCTAAATATGAAAATCATTTAGTAGAATGGAAAGAAGGAAAAGCCTTTGTGGACGGAACGCCGCAAGACCAATATACTTTTGAAGGAAATTATTACTGGATGATGGGAGATAACCGTCATAATTCTTTAGATTCTAGATATTGGGGATTTGTGCCAGAGAGTCATATCGTAGGAAAACCTGTTTTCAATTGGCTAAGTTTAGATGCGAATGAAAGCAATATTCTCAAAAAAATCCGTTTTGATAGAATGTTCACGACCATTCATGGAGAAGGAAAGCCCTTTTCTTTTTTCTGGCCAGTGATGATTTTGATTGCAATTTGGCAGTTCTATAAATCAAGAAAGAAAAAGAAGAAAATAGCTTAAAAAAATTGCCTGAATCATAAAAGGATCAAAAGTCTTACTTTTGCAGACTATGAAAAAAAAAGCCGTGCTAATAATTTGAGTGGACTCACTGAATTATTTATCAGCGAATTTTATCAGACAAAAAAGTACATATACAGATGAAAAAAACAATATTATTCACCTTTTTGGTGCTGGGTAGCTTGAGTATTTCCAGTTGTGGAAATTTCTCAAAAGTACTTACCAGTACAGATGCCACATACAAAGAGGCAATGGCAAATAAATACTTTCAAAAAGGTGATTGTGATAAATCCACTCAATTATATGATGATTTATTAAACCTTTACAAGGGAACAGCAAAATCTGAGAAGCTATTCTTAAAACTAGCAGAATCCTATTATTGTGAAGAGAAATATCTTTTGGCAGCCCATCATTTTGAAGTGTTTTCTCGTACTTTTTCTAGATCAGAAAGGAGAGAACAAGCGGTTTATATGATTGGAAGATGCTATGAAGAAGAATCACCAGATGTGGATTTGGATCAAGAATTTACTCAAAAGGCAATTAAAAATTATCAAGCTTTTATTTCAGAATTCCCAGAAACGAAAAAACTAGAAGAAGTTAAATTTAGAATTAAGGATCTGAAAAGCAAATTGGTAGAAAAAGACGCACAGATTGCACTGCTTTATTTAAAAACAGAAAATTTTAAACCCTCAATTCGAGCAATTAGCTTATTTTTGCAAAAGCATCCTGATTCTCCATTTGAAGAAAAAATGAAATTCAGCTTAGTAGAAGCCTATTATTTGTTGGCGGATAGAAGTGTTGAAGAGAAAAAGGAAATTAGATACAAAAACGTAACCATCGCTTACCAAGATTTTAAGCATGCTTTCCCAGAGAGTGAAAAACTGGACAAAGCAAATAACATGCATTCAAGTGCATTAGCATGGTTAGAAGAAAATAAACAAAAATAAAGTCCATGGATTTTAAGAAAAGTAAAGCCCCACGTACGACACAAACAAAAGATTTTCGTACCATCGAGCAAGGATCAGGAAATATCTACGAAAGTATTATGGCTGTTGCTGCAAGAGCCAATCATATCTCACAAGAAATGAGAGAAGAGCTTTTGAAGAAAATTGAAGAATTCAAAACTCACAACGAAAACCTAGAAGAAGTTTTTGAAAATAACGAACAAATTGAAGTTTCTAAGTTTTATGAAAGCCTTCCTAAACCTGTATTAATCGCACTTGACGAGATGGTAAACGGAGAGCTGGAAGTAGAAAAACAAGAGGCTCAAGAAGAAAAATAAGACCTTGTTAGAAGGAAAAAAAATATTACTAGGAATTACAGGAGGTATTGCTGCCTACAAAATTCCATTATTGGTAAGATTATACAAAAAAGCTGGTGCTGAGGTGAAAATCATCCAAACACCAGCTTCTTTGGATTTTGTCTCACCCTTAGTTTTGTCAACGCTTTCTGGAAACCCAGTTGTCAGCCATACCATTAGTGAAGACAAAACCCAGTGGAATAATCATGTGGAACTCGCCTTGTGGGCAGACCTAATGATCATTGCACCAGCCACAGCAAATACCCTTGCGAAAATGGCTCAAGGAATTTGCGATAATCTATTATTGGCTACCTACCTATCTGCAAAATGTCCCATTATCTTTGTACCTGCCATGGACTTGGATATGTATCAGCATCCGAGTTTTTTAAGAAATAGAAAGACCTTACTAGAGTACGGAAATATTGAAATACCTGCCGAGGAAGGCTTTTTGGCTTCTGGATTAGTAGGAAAAGGAAGAATGGCAGAACCCGAAACAATCTATTGGAAAACGGTCGCTCATTTTTCTACAGGAAATCTATCAGGTAAAAAAGTTTTGATCAATGCAGGTCCTACCTATGAAGCGATCGACCCTGTAAGATTTATCGGAAATAGATCCACAGGAAAAATGGGGATTGCTTTGGCAACAGAAGCCGCTCTAAGAGGAGCGGAAGTAACACTTGTTTTAGGACCAAGTTCTCAAGAAATAGCCCACCCGAACATCTTAGTGAAAAGGGTAGAGTCTGCACAAGAAATGTATGAAGAATGCGTGGCAACCTTTGAAAATGTTGATTTAGCAATTTTGAGTGCTGCCGTGGCTGACTTTAAGGTAAAAAACGCAAGTGATCAAAAGATTAAAAAGAAAAAAGGAACACTTCCAAGTTTAGAATTTGAGCTCAACCCCGATATTTTGGCACATTTAGGAACCTTAAAAAAAGACCATCAAACTCTTGTAGGTTTTGCTTTAGAAACCCAAAACGCAATTGAATACGGGAAACAAAAACTGGTAAAAAAGAATCTCGATTTTATTGTAGTAAATACTTTGGAGGATGCTGGAGCAGGTTTCGGGCATGACACCAATAAAGTAATATTGATAGATAAACGAAATAAAATCAATAAATTTGAGTTAAAATCTAAATGGGCTGTTGCCAAAGATATTTTTGAGAGTATTAATTTCTAATCTGTTTCAAATGAGGATTCTTCTCATATTTGTTTTTCTATCCCTTACTTTTAGTCAATCTTATGCACAAGAGCTAAGACCAAAAGTCTCTATCACTACAGAAAAATTGGGATCTGGAGTGAATCCTGAATTATTCAAAAATTTAAAAGAACAAATAACGGAGTTCTTGAGCTTTACAAAATTTACAGAAAAAGTATATGCTCCCGAAGAAAGAATTACTTGCTCTTTTGATTTCACCGTAGAAAAAGCACTTGGCAATGATGGTTTTGAGGTCACATTATATGTTTCGGCATCCAGACCTGTTTATCAAACAGCTTATCAAGCTACGGTTTTTAGAGCACTGGATAAACAAGTTGAAATAACAGTTAATGCAGCCACAAACTTAGAATTTACCAACTCATTTTATAGAGATAATCTAAGCTCAATTCTGTGTTTTTATGCCAATATGATTATTGGTTTTGATGAAAATTCATTTGAACTAAAAGGAGGAGATAAGCACTTTGAGATTGCCTTAGATATTGCTAACTCAGCACAATCAAGTCTTCCAAATGCCTCAAACTGGAGTGCTACAGATAACACAACGAATCGTTATACACTAGTTAATCAAATAGTGAATAATAACAAATACGACAAAATACATCAGTTTTACTATACACTCCATAGAGAAGTCTTGGATGTGCTTACTACGAATCAAGAAGAAGCATTAGATGTGTTTTATGCAAGTATTAAAGAAATCGAGGATCTAAAATATTTTTCAAACGATTATTTGCCAAAAACCATTTTTGAAATAAAAGCAGAAGAAATTAGAAACTTGGCATTGGCCTTAGAAGACAATGAACGCTTGGAGGTTAAAAAAAATATGCAAGCTCTTAATCCTGCAAATAACGGAAGATTTTGGAATTCATTGGGTAAAAAAGCACCCATGAATAAGCCATCAGATATTGAACCTATTGACAACAGTAAAAGTATTATCATGCCCGCTTCTGGAATACAAAATCTAAACGGAACTCCAGTTATGGATGCCAACTCTTTGCAAAGAAATTCACAAGGAACAACGGCAAAAAGAATTAACTAAATAAGTTTTTGCACCTTTTCATATTCCAAAAAAAATCATGCTTCAATCCTTTAAGATAACCAATTTTGCTCTTATTGAGCATCAATTAGTTGATTTTGCCCAAACACTTAATATTTTTAGTGGACAAACAGGTTCAGGAAAATCAATGATGCTGGACGCATTAGCGATTGTTCTTGGAGCTCGATGGCAACCTAAACTATTCTTTAATCCTGAAAAAAAATGTATCCTCGAGGCTCATTTTTTTATTAAGAGTAAAGGATTAGCAAAGCTTTTTCAAAAAAATGATCTTGATTATGATGACGAATTAATCATAAGAAGAGAAGCATTACCAAGTGGGAAAAATAGGATTTTTGTGAATGATACGCCCACAACAATTTCGGTACTTAAAAAAATTAGCGAATATCTTATTTCTTTGCATGGTCAGCACGATAATACTGCCTTAGCAAATCCCGTTTTTCAACTCGAAATGCTGGATATTTTCATCAAGAAAAATACCCAAGTCGCTTTTGAAAAATTACTAAAAGATTATCAAAAGGTTTTTCATCTTTGGAAAGAAAAACAGAAAGAATTCGAAGCCTTTGAGGAAAAAATACAAGAACAAGAAAGAGATCGTTCTTATAATGAATTTCTTTGGAATGAATTAGAAAATACTGCATTAGCAGAATGGGAGGAAGATTCTTTAGAGGAGCGAATTCGATTACTAGAAAATTCAGAGAAAATTCAACAAACGGTTCTCAGTATTCAACAAGCTCGGGAAGATGAAAGTGGAGCTTTATCAAAAATCCAGAATTGGACAGACGATTTTCTACAACTTAAAGATATTTCTCCAATCTTTGAAGAGTGGTCTGAGCGCTTACAGAGTGTATCAGTTGAACTGACAGATTTATTATATGAAATAAATAATTATCAGTTCGAAACTCCTGAAAACTCGCAAGAATTAGATGAATTACACAGTCTTTCTTATCAGATAGATCAACTAAAAATAAAGCATCAAGTTCAAACTATTGAAGAATTAAGAACTAAAAAAAATGCTTTAAAATCTCAATTTTCTTCTGAGATAGAAAATCAAGAACGATTAAAAGAAATAGGAATAGAAGTTTCGGAACTCTATCAGGAAGCTAATGTGATTGCTAACCAATTGCATTCAGCAAGAGTAAATCACCTAGAGCAGTTGCAAGAAATGATTGAGTCAAACCTATCTGATTTAGCAATGCCAAATGCGCAAATAAGATTTCAACTTTCTCAAACAGAGCAACTGAAGTCTGTGGGGAATACCAATTGTGAATTATTATTTTCTGCCAATAAAGGTTTTGATTTACAAAAGATAACTCACGCTGCTTCAGGAGGAGAATTTGCAAGACTGAGCCTTGTTTTACAGTCTGTATTAACAGGTAATCAAGGTGATAAAACCATTGTGCTCGATGAAATAGATACAGGAGTTTCTGGAGAAGTTGCCCACAAAATGGGTTTACTGATGCAAAAAATGGCTCAGAAAAATCAAGTAATTTGTATTAGTCACTTGGCTCAAGTGGTTTCAAAAGGTGAAAGACATTTTAAAGTAGCTAAAGACGAACTTGCAGACAAGACAAAAGTGGATATCCAATTGCTAAATGATCAAGAAAGAATTTTAGAACTGGCGACTCTTCTGTCTGGTGAAAATATCATGGAATCTTCTTTGGCTTCAGCCAAACAGATGCTTGCTGGTAAAATGTAGTACCAATAAATTATTTAAAATACTTTTTATCTGCCCAAAAAGTTCCAAAAGGAATAATAGAAGCAAGGAGAGATAAGAAAATGGCTTTTTTAGTCCAATTTCTTTCTATTCCCACTATAAGTACCCAAAGGATATAGAGAATAAAAAGTACTCCGTGTACCATTCCCACATAATAGTTGGCTCCCTTATAGTCAAAAATGTATTTTAGAGGCATTGTTATAAAAAGAATAACAAGGAAAGAAAGACCTTCTAAAAAGCCTATTTTTTTAAGAAAATTCAGTTTGTTCATAATTTTGAAAGCTGATTGAAAAGCATTTTTGTTTCAGTGATTCCTTCTGCATTATAGAAGAAAATATCTAAATCTTTGGTAATAATTTTGATATACAGATCCGAGTGATGACTAATTATTTGTACCATTTTATGATCACTTGTTCTCACAAACTGACCTTTAAGCTGTTTATTTACCTCAAACCCCCCTGCAGGATACAAAGTAGGCAATGCATCTATTAAAATAATGGTGTCAATCTCCGCAATAGGGATTTCGTATCCGAAAACACCATTCACATCTATTTCCTCTTCGTCAATCTCCATACTATTGAAGCTTAGAATAGAGTAAGCCACATAGAAAACGGGCAATAAAACAGTGGCTACAATAAGAATATGAAGATTTTTTTTCATCGTCAAAATTTTGAGCAAAAGTACATTATTTTTAGCACTTCTTTTAGAATTTATTAGGTAGAGAAGTTGGACTTTTCCTTTGTAAGAATTTTGGTTTATTTCAAATTCTTTTTTCAACAGTCTTCACTTATCTTTGTGTAAAAGAACAAAAGCTATGACAAATAAAGATATAAGAGCTTTAGAGCCAAAAATTGTGTGGAACCACTTTTGTGATCTAAATGCTGTGCCAAGAGCCTCAAAAAAGGAAGAAAGAGTGATTCAGTTTATGGCTGATTTTGGTGAAAAACTGGGATTAGAAACTTTGGTGGATCAAGTAGGTAATGTCATTATTAAAAAACCTGCTACTAAGGGTTTTGAGGGTAAAACAACCATTGTACTTCAAAGTCATTTAGATATGGTACATCAAAAAAATAATGAAGTGACATTCGATTTTGATACCCAAGGAATTGAGATGTATATCGAAGAAGGATGGGTAAAAGCCAAAGGAACGACTCTGGGTGCCGATAACGGAATGGGAGTGGCTGCAATGATGGCTGTTTTGTCTTCTGACGATGTAAATCATGGTCCTATTGAATGCCTTTTTACCATAGATGAGGAAACTGGGATGACTGGTGCAAAAGGTCTCCAAGGAGGAATTTTAGAAGGAAAATATTTAATTAATCTTGACTCTGAAGAAGAAGGCGAAATTTATATTGGATGTGCTGGTGGAGTTGACACCTCAGTTGATTGGGAGTATGAAGAAAAAGAATTCAATGCAGATTTTGAGGTATTTAAAATTGTTGTGGGAGGATTAAAAGGAGGACATTCTGGTGGAGATATTCATCTTCAATTAGGAAATGCAAATATCCTTTTGAACAGAATTCTGTGGCAGTTATCGCAAGAGCTTCCCTATGATTTGGTATCCTTTGACGGTGGTGGGTTAAGAAATGCGATTCCTAGAGAGGCAAATGCCGTAGTTGGAATGGATATGAGTAATGTGCAGTCATTTCAAGAGACCTTGGAGAGAATAGCATTTTCACTAAAACAGGAATATCAGCTTTCTGATAATGGTTTGTTTATTGAAACTAAAAAGATCGACGAGAAACCAAAAAACTGTGTTTCAGATCTGGCTAAGAATGCAATGATTCGTGCCATTTATGCTTGCCCAAATGGGGTTCATAAAATGAGTGAGAATATGGATGGTTTAGTAGAAACATCAAGCAATCTTGCACGTATCTTAATTACCGAAGGTACAATGACTATTCTTACACTTCAAAGATCTTCAGTGGAGAGTCTTAAATGGGATATTGCTTGGAAAGTGAGTGCCTGTTTTGAAAACATAGGAGCAAAAGTAAAACATAGTGGAGAATACCCAGGGTGGGAACCAAAACCTACTTCGGAAATTAAAAAACTGATGGAAAAGATGCATATTGAGGTCTTTGGTAAAGAGGCTGAAATTATGGCAATTCATGCAGGATTGGAGTGTGGAATTTTGGGACAGAATTATCCCGAAATGGAAATGATTTCTGTGGGGCCAACAATCCGTGGTGCTCACTCACCCGATGAGCGATGTAAAATAGATACCGTTGAAAATTTTTGGACATTTTTAACCAAGTCTTTGGCTTCTATTTAAAAGAGATAGATCAGAATACAATAAAAAAAGTCTTGCTTTTATAGCGAGACTTTTTTTGTGTAATCTTTTTTTGAAATTATTTCTCTTATTGTTTTTACAGATGCTTTTTGAAATCCATATACTGGTGTAATGTACAAATTATCAAAAAGTCTTTAATATATTTAGGTGTTGCTTTGTTTGTTTTAAACGCAGTAATACAGTAACTTAATAATGACTTTTTACTTATGAATCACTTGAAGGAACAGGTTCTACTTTAGAGAGTTCGAGTCTTTCGATCATTCCTTCTGTTTGTTTCATATAATTTTTGATCAATTCACTTTCCATGTGTTTTGCGAAAATCTCTTTATTTTCCCATTGTTCAACGAAGTAGAAAATAGAACTTTTTTTGATGTCCTTATACATATAATACTGCAAGCAACCGTCTTTTGCTCTTGAAGGGTTTATTAGACCTTGTAGTTCTTTGAAAACAGTTTCTGAATGTTCTGCTTTTGCGGTTATTTTGGCAATGATATGGATCATAAATAATTGTTTTTAGTAGTTTTTTTCAATAAAAAACTCTTTGAGGGCATCAAAGAGTTTTTAGGTTGTATAAAAGAAATAACAATTTTAGAATTGTTGTTTATGTTCTCCGTCTGTAAAGATATTTATGGTTCCTTTGAAAGAAATTTCTTCTCCAGAGTATTTATTAAGGGTAACCAGTTCATAGAAATAAACACCTGTTCTTAGTGGCTCTCCATTATTATCTTTTCCATCCCAGAAATCACCAATTAAGCCATAAGCTCCGTGATGATAGACTGTATTTCCCCATCTGTTCCAAACATTGAAATCTGATTGTGTATAAATATCTTTATTCAAATTTCTGATGATAAATAATTCATTCACTCCATCATTATCAGGGGAGAATACGTTCGGGATTTCTAAATCACAGAAAAAGGCTATTTCAGTTTCATGAACCGAGTCACAAGAAACAATTTCTACACCATACACACCATAGTCTGAAACTTGTAAAACCTGTGCGTTTTTACCTTGTTGTATAAGGTTAGCACTTGTTCCTGGTGGCGTTTTTGTGATAGACCAAGTTGCAGGTAAAGAAATAGAATCAGCATAAGAATAGTACACGGATGTCATATAAGCTTCTTTTCCGCAGTTTACAAATTTAGGTGCTTGAATATTAGGTGCAACTGTTGTAAAGTGAACCATAATGGAGTCTTTACGGTTACATCCAGTATAATAGAAGGTATAATCTCCATATTCATCTACGGTAACATCCGTATTTAATGCGGTGATATCTGTAAAGGTTCTATTTCCAGGACCTTTACCACTCCAGTTTCCTGGAGCTCCTTCTACTGTGGCACTCAATCCAATTGTTTTTGAACAATACGCTGTATCTCTTTCTTTCACGATAATAGGATCAGCTTCTTCAAAAATTGCTTCAAAACTTGAAGAGGCATCACACCAGTCATAAGTAAAAGTGAAAATATATTTTCCATAGTCGCTTACTGTAGCAGTAGTTGAAAAAATATTAGGGTTGGCTATATTCACGGTTTCTCCATTTGGTGCAGAAACCGTCCATTTTCCAGCTCTTTTATTTTTTAATTCTTTTAAAGGTACAGTTAAATTACAGGTAATTACAGTATCATTTGCAACTTCTAGAATAGGTTCTTCTGAGTCAAAAGTAATGGTTTGAGAACTTACGGTACCACAAATACTGGTATAAATAAAATCGTAGGTTCCTAATGCGGGTACCGTTACTGTTGGGTTTGTGGCAGAGTTGTTGGGTGAAAAAACTACATCACCAATTGCACCTGGAGGAGTAGTTGTTGTCCAGCTACCACTTGGCATACCTTGTGGGATCGTAACATTAATATTATAGGTGTCTTCACAAAAAACCGTATCAGTGTCACCTGCTTGGGGTAAATCCCATACTTTTAAATCGATAGATTCTTCCCAGTTACATCCATAGTTGTCAACTACTTCATAAGTTATTTCTGTAATTCCGTTATTTGCGGTATTTGCTATTCCTTTTATTAAACGAATGGTAGAATCAGCATCTTGCGAGCTAACAAATGTTCCATTAGGATCAGATGCCCATGCTGTAAAAACGTATTCTACTGGTGCTGTTGCACAAAGTTCAAAATCCCATCCGAAGAAGTAACCATTATTAAGAACGGTAGAGTCTGTGATGAATAGGGTATATGCACCATTTAAAAAACCTCCTATATTATCAAAAGAGTTTCCATTTACTGGATTATCCGCATAGAAATTTTGATTTGGAGTTCCTTCTACAGATTCTGCAAAAGTTGATCCAGCGGTCATTCCGCCAGCAAGATTATGCATGTGATTTGTGGCATCTGGTGAGAAACAATATCTAAATGGAGTTCCAATAGGGTTATTGGCATTCAAAGTTCCTAAGGCTTCGTCATTTATGTTTGGGATTCCCATTAAAAGTGTGTCACCCATTCCGTTAGATCCGTTTCCTAAATCTGGAATAAGCATAATTGTGTCACCGCTGGGAACAGTCATGTAAATTGTTAGTTCATTTACATTTGAGTGTTCCATGGTCATACATACTCTTTCTACACAATTAGATGTGAGTTGTGCACCAGCTGGGTACCCCGTTACATTAATAGAGCTTGATAAAAATCCTGGGTTATTTCCCGTAGAGTCAAAATCTATTATTCTTGGATCACTACTATAGTCCATAAATGGTGGAACATCTCCAGCAATTGCTGCTGCTCGAACAATAGTTTGCTCATCTAAACAAATTGTATCTTCATCCAAACTCAAATTGATTTCTGTGTTTGGAGAAGTATTCACTATATAGAAATGGAAGTTTTCTTTACATCCGTTTATGTCGGTAAAGTCTAATTCTACTCTGTACAATACAAAATCTGTAAGTTCAAATGTAGGACTAATCCCATTAAGTACTTGGTTATGATGTACTCCTGATGGATTCTTCAAAGTCCAAGTAAAAGTGGAGTTTGCGAGGGTTTGAGAATAGTTGACATTATTCTGTGGAAAGTCTACAGTAGTTGTTAAAGTGAACCCTTCACAGGTATTCAAAATTTCGTTTTGAGACAAGTCTAATGGGTTTGAACCCGTTACCGTGTTGTAGTCAACTTCTATATCAATGGTTTGACAGGCAAATCCTTGAGCAGATAGCTCGGTTGAAAAAGACCATAAAACAAATAAAAATATCCCTAAGGATAAAAAAAGATTCTTCATATTTCTAAAAACTTTTTTCAAACTCAATTTAGATTCCAAAGAAAGAATGGAATAAATCGTTCTAAAAACAAAGTGTTACCTTGATTCACAAATATACTTTTTTTTGTTTAGAATTCCATTGATTTAAAAGTCAAGTCCACGCAAATGAGACAGTTTTTTTGATATAACAAACGCCAATTATTTTGTTTTCCATCCATTTATTGTGTTTTTTTAGTCAAATACATAAACAAAATGTCAATATATCGAATGTCCTTGAGGGAAATGATCAGGTTTTTCTACATTTGGCTTATACTAAACTTACACTTTTTTATGTGTAATTTAGCCATAGATTTTTTTAAAATTTAAACTCAAAACACTTATAAAAATGAAAAGAAATAAAATTATTACTTTTTTGATTTTAATCTTTGTGATTACTTCTTCGCAATCGGCTTTTTCTCAAAGTACAACTACTGAGGATAATTCAAAAGAAATATCGCTTAGTTTTAGTGAAGTAGGTTTAAGAATGCATTCCTTTAATAAATTCGGAATGATTTTTAAGCTTCAAAAAGATTCAGAGGATTCAGATTTGGAAAAATTTTACAGACTAAGCTTGTTTAATTTGGGATTTAAAGCAGGATCTGAGAGATTTTATCTTGGTGCAGGACTTGGTTTAGGAAAAGAAACGAGAATGAAAGTTGATGAAAGGCTTGAGGTTTATTATGGTCCAGAGATTTCAGCAACAGCTGATTTTTATTTTGGGGAAGGGGACGATTATGTAAGTATTGCTCCCGCCATTGGTTATATTCTTGGGGTGCAATATCAACTTAGTAAAAGAATGGTTGCTTCTCTAGAAACGATTCCAAGAGTTTCGGTGGTATTTCCATACATTCCAGATGAAAGCAAGAAAAAGGCATACGAAGGTGGTGTGCAGGTAAATGCAGGATGGACAAACCAAGTGGCTGCTTTAAGTTTCATTTATCAAATTGGTAAATAATACCACTTAGATAGTATTTATTTACTCATAGGTATTCTGCTGATGCATTGCTAAAGCTCATTTATGAACGTAGTGAAATAAGTGAGTAATTTTGGCAAGTAATCGTATAATATGAAATGATAACCCATATATAGAATAGAAAAGGCTTTTGTAAGAAATTACAAAGGCTTTTTTTTCGAGATAGATATTCTGATTAATATTTAAATTATCAATTTTTTGCGTGTATATATTTACTTTTAGCAATATAGAATTGGTTTGATACTCAAATAAGGATTATTTCAACAAAGAAAGTACACCGCTTTTGTGTATTCTATCTAAATTATTTACGGAGGATTTTAGAGAGTAACTTAATTGATAGAGATAAGTACCTGTTTCCATAGAGTTCCCTTGGAGATCTTGCCCGTTCCAAACGTTGGATTTATTAGCGTTTTGATAAACTAATTTTCCCCATCGGTCGTAAATCTGAAAACTCAGCGTGGCAAGTTCACAGCCCGAAATGATGGTCCAGAGGTCATTTATTTGATCTTCATTTGGGGTAAAACTATTTGGAATAAAAATTTCGCAATCACAGGTAGACTGAAGGTCAATTGTCTTAATGATATTTCTATTACAAGTTTTGATATGAAGTTCATAGATTCCTGAATCATTGATTACTCGGTGTTTGTCTTTACTAAAATTATCCTGCCACTCGTATTTAGCATTTATTAAATGATCTGAATAGGTGTAAAATTCATGACAATAGAGAAAACTTGTTTCCTTCATAGAATCCTCAGGAATAGTAGTGGCACAAATGACTCCTTCTTCTAGACTAGAGGGTTCAAAGACAACATTAACAGGTAAGGCTTCTTTTAAAAGAACTTCTTTTTTTATATCTAAAGGAAGATCTGTTGTAGATAAATCTTCAATAGGATCTTCTAGATTGAGTAAATCTAAAGGTAATTGACACTGTTCGTTTTCAATATTTCTTGCATGATAGATATATGATTGATTGTTATAACTTGCTGAGAAAACCATGTCAGTAGTTTGGGTATAATGTCTATTGAATCCATGAAAACCAAGCATTTGATAAGGCATATCTAAGGTGAAATTTCTTAGAATAGTTCCCTCTTTATTAAATTCTATGAATTGAGGATATTGATTGCCATTAACGGTTTGATAAGTTTGTAAAATTACCGAGCCGTTTTTACTTTTTTTGAGGAGCGGATAAGTAGTAGATGGAATTTTAGGAGAAGTCCAAAGAATTTTACCTTCAGAATTTACTTGAGAAATACTACAATAGCCTAATTTAAAGGTGGTAAAATAACTAAAACCCTGATGGTAAACTGTTGGATAGAATGAAGAACTGATCATAAATGTTTTTAATTCTTTTGCCCAAGAAAGATTACCATCTATGTCGGTTTCTAAAATTGTTTTACCAGAATGAATGAAAACTTTATCATCAATGGTTTTGCTTACCTCTAAGCCTGTATAACTATCATATAGCTGAAAACCATCAAGGTAATTTCCATCTAAAGAAAATTTAAGAAGAGAAATAAAATTATTACCGGCTGCTGGTCCTGTTTTGCAAAATACGACGAGTTTATTATCAATAAGTTCTGCATTATAAGCATACCTAAAAGCTTCTTGATTAAATAAATACAACTTAGAATCTAGAACAGCACCATCTGTATCAAGATGAACCCAGTTGAGATGATAACTTGTTTGAGGATTTGGGGAAATAAGAAAAATATGAAAACTATGATCATTTGGATCCTCAATGATATCAACAATTTGCGTAGGATAGGAGTTAATTTGATACTCATTAGACCACAGAATTCCATGACAATCATCAAATTTTGTAATTCTTACAGATTCTTTAAAATCATCAGAATTATTGGCTCTAGCAATTCCCAAAACATAATCCCCATTTTGTAAATGCATAAGATAAGGATAACTAGTGTTATTTTGAGTTTGATAAGATTGTATCCCACTAATTTGGGTAAAGGAATCATTGGCTAAAAAAAATAAAAACAAGAGAATAAAAACACGCATAACAAGGCATTGTACTAAATAAAGCATGAAGTTAAGCAAAAATCATTCCCTAAAGCCACTCTTAATATCATATTTCAAGTGAATTAATTATGAAAAGAACATCAGGATGCTTATATTTGTATATTATCCCAAGGATTTATGAGTAGAATCGAAGAGCAATTTTTGGAATTATTGAAGCGAACAGAACGATTTTCAGAGCGTTATCAACAAATGCAAAGAAAACTAAAAATGCTGGAAGCAGAAAATGAAATGCTAAAGAAAGAGCTTGGAAATCAGATTGATGATCTGGAGATAATGAGCGATAAATATGAAAAACTTCGTGTTGCCAAAAGCTTTGATGAATTGGGCGAAAACCCAGTAAAAGTTCGAGCTAAAGTAAACGAACTTATTCGTGGAATCGATAAATGCATTGAGCGACTTAATAAATAGGTATTTTGTCTAGTAAACAACAACTAAAAATACAAATTGATATTGCAGGAAGGGCTTATCCTTTGAGCATTGAGCGAGATAAAGAAGAGGTGGTGAGAAAAGCCGCGCTCTTTATCAATAAACAACTCAAAGTATATCAATCTAAGTATCATATAAAAGATATACAAGATCCTTTAGCTATGATTTGCGTAAGATTAGCAACAGAGTTGGAAAGTTTTAAAGACACTGTGACTATTAATGAAAAGCAGCTTGTGCAATATGTGGAAGATATGAACCTTTTTTTGGATAAAGCCGAAGAAGACTAAATATACCGCACCATATCTATCAAGTATTTAAACTCAACACTTATTTACTTATAGTTGATCTCTGAATGCCGAGAGCAGGCCTCAAGCCAATGCAGAATTGGTACTTCCTCTTTGGAAGGCAAAGTGGAAACTTGACGCAGATGGTGATACTAATTCCTAACTTTTAGGAGTTTAAAACTTCAATTGTGGTGCGGTTTTTTAAAACAACAACAAGAATGAATCCAGTAATAATAGGAATTTTGGGAGGTGTCGGAGGTCTAGGATTAGGCTATATGATTGCTACCAATGTGATCCGAAAAAGTATAGAGAAAAGAAGCGAAAATCTTATAAAGGAAGCCGAAAAAGAAGGAAAAAGAATCCTCAAAGAAAAAGAATTGGCAGCCAAAGAAAAATTTTTATCGCTTAAATCAAATCACGATAAAGCAGTAAGCCAAAAAAATAGAAAACTTTCGGATATAGAGAAAAAACTCAAAGATCGAGAGAAGAAAATCCAGAAATCTATTGATGATAATAAACGTAGATTTAAGGAAAATGAAAATCTGAAGGAAAAACTGGAACGTAATCAGTCTAAGCTTGATCAGAAAATGAATGAAGTGAATAGCATGCACAAAAAACAAGTGCAAGCTCTAGAAACTATTTCAGGATTGAGTGCTGATGATGCCAAACAACAGTTGGTAGAGTCTATTAAAGGTGAAGCCAAAACGGCTGCTCTTGCTTACAAACAAGAGATAATGGAAGAGGCACAAATTGAAGCCAATAAGGAGGCAAGAAAAATTGTGGTTCAAACGATTCAAAGAGTCGCAGCCGAGCAAACGATCGAAAACGCTGTTTCTGTATTCAATATTGCTTCGGATGATATTAAAGGTAGAATTATTGGTAGAGAAGGAAGAAATATCCGAGCTTTGGAAGCCGCTACAGGAGTGGAGATTATTGTAGATGACACACCTGAAGCGATTATCCTTTCTTGTTTTGATCCTGTAAGACGTGAGATTGCACGTATGTCTCTCCATAAACTGGTTACCGACGGAAGAATTCACCCAGCAAGGATAGAAGAAGTCGTTTCAAAAACTAAAAAGCAAATAGAGGAAGAAATTGTAGAGATCGGAAAAAGAACCGCTATTGATTTAGGGATTCACGGACTTCATCCAGGTCTTATTCGTATGGTAGGGCGTATGAAATACCGTTCTTCTTATGGACAAAACCTACTTCAACACTCTAGAGAAGTAGCGAATATGTGTGCGATAATGGCTTCTGAGCTAAAACTCAACCCAAAAATTGCCAAAAGAGCAGGACTTCTTCATGATATTGGAAAAGTAGCTGATGAACATCCAGAACTTCCTCACGCAATTTCGGGAATGGAAATCGCTAAGAAATTTGGTGAAAAACCTGTAGTACTCAATGCAATTGGGGCACACCACGACGAAATAGAAATGACTTCGATGATTTCGCCAATTGTTCAAATTTGTGATGCCATTTCTGGTGCCAGACCAGGAGCCAGAAGAGAAATTGTAGAATCTTATATCAAGCGTATTAATGATCTAGAATCTATTGCTACAGATATGCCTGGGGTATTAAAATCTTATGCAATCCAAGCAGGTAGGGAACTAAGAGTAATTGTAGAAAGTGAAAAAATTTCCGATGAAAAAGCCTCAGAACTATCATTAGAAATTTCTCAAAAAATACAAACAGAAATGACTTATCCAGGTCAGGTAAAGGTTACTGTAATTAGAGAAACAAGGTCTGTGAACTACGCTAAGTAAAAAGGCAAATCCTTATAAAGTTGAAACCATCTAAAAATTTTATTTTTAGATGGTTTTTTTGTGTTCACGAAACCCCGAACCTTATCCCACAAAAAAACTACTCAATTTGCATTGAGTAGCTTTTGATATTTCAGATAAAAGTTTATAGATTATTTCTTATCGTTTCTTCTATCATTTCTTTTGTTTCTATCACCTTGAGGGCGTGGTTTTCTTTCTCTTTCCACGTATCCTTCTGGTTTTTCTAGAAGTGCTTTAGCCGAAAGTTTGAGTTTTTTCGTTTTTGCATCTATTGCAAGAAGTTTTACTCTTACATCGTCACCTTCATTATAAACACCTTCCATAGACTTCAAACGTTCCCAAGTAATTTCTGAGATATGAAGAAGTCCCTGTGTTCCTGGTGCAATTTCTACAAATGCTCCATAGTCTTGGATAGAAACTACTTTGGCATCAAAGATATCTCCTACATTAGGTTCAAAAGTAATGGCTTCGATCTTCGCAATTGCAGCTTTCATTCCTTCTGGGTTGGTACCCAAAATTTCAATTTTTCCGAAATCACCATCTTCTGTAATCGTAATGGTTGTATCGGTTTTTGCTTGAAGTTCTTGAATCACTTTTCCTCCAGGTCCGATAACAGCACCAATAAAGTCTTTTTTGATGGTCATATTCTCCATTTGTGGAGCATGATCTTTTACGTTATCTCTAGAAGCATCAATGGTGTCTGTAAGTTTACCAAGGATATGCAATCTTCCTTCTTTAGACTGGTTTAGGGCATTACTCAAAATTTCGTAAGTCAAACCTTGGATTTTTATGTCCATTTGACAAGCGGTAATTCCTTTATCCGTTCCAGTTACTTTAAAGTCCATATCTCCTAAGAAATCTTCGTCTCCAAGGATATCTGAAAGTACGGCATATTTTCCTGTGTCAGGATCGGTAATTAATCCCATGGCTATTCCTGATACGGGAGCCTTCATTGGAACTCCAGCATCCATAAGTGCCATTGTACCCGAACAAACGGTAGCCATTGAAGAAGAACCATTAGATTCTAATACTTCAGAAACTACACGAACGGTATATTTACAATCATCCGTAATCATATCTTTCAAAGCTCTTTGAGCTAGGTTTCCATGTCCAATTTCTCTTCTTGAAGTACCACGAATTGGTCTTGCTTCTCCTGTTGAGAATGGTGGGAAATTATAGTGTAAATAGAATTTTTCTTTTCCTACTAAAGAAACATCATCTACGATATTGTCATCCAAAGAAGTTCCTAAAGTTACAGTAGAAAGTGCTTGAGTTTCCCCTCTGGTAAATAGTCCAGAACCATGAGTAGATGGTAATAAATCTACTTCACAAGCTATTGGACGAATGTCTGTTGTAGATCTTCCGTCAAGGCGAATTCCTTCGTCAAGAACTAAGTTTCTAACAGCGTCTTTTTGGATTTTATAGAAGTAGGATTTGTATAATCCTCCGTTTTCTTCTTTTTCTTCTTCAGAAAGACCTTCAAGAATTTCGTCTAAGATTAAGGCAAAGGCAGCACTTCTTTCGTGTTTAGCCGTTCCTTTTTTAGCAATATCATAAAGCTTTTGGTAAGCTTCTTCTTTTACTTTATTATAGATTTCTTCATTGATCTCTACAACGGCTACTTCTCTTTTAGGATAAGCAGATTCCACTTCTTCTGCAAGAGCTAGCTGTAGGTCACATTGAGCTTTAATAGCTTCATGAGCGAAAGCAATTGCCTCGATCATTTCATCTTCAGAAACTTCTTTCATTTCACCTTCTACCATCACTACGCTTTCTTTTGAAGCACCCACCATAAGGTCGATATCACAATTTTCAAGGTCTTCTAGTGAAGGGTTTATAACAAATTCACCATTGAGTCTTCCTACTCTTACTTCAGAAATAGGACCGCTAAATGGAATATCCGAAACTGCCAAACAAGCCGAAGCTGCCAATCCTGCAAATGCATCAGGCATTACTTCTGGGTCATGACTCATAAGTTGAATCATGATTTGCGTTTCGTGGTGATAATTTTTTGGAAAAAGAGGTCTAAGAACTCTATCTACCAAACGCATCGTAAGGATTTCGTTTGTAGAAGGTCTTGCTTCTCTTTTAAAGAAACCTCCTGGGAATCTACCATCAGCGGCAAATTTCTCACGGTAATCTACGGTTAAAGGTAGGAAGTCGATTCCTTCTTTTGGGCTGTGATTGGAAACTACTGTAGCCAACATTCTCATTTTACCCATAGATACCATTACAGATCCATGAGCTTGGCGTGCTAGTTTTCCTGTTTCGATTTTGATCTCTCTTCCATCTGGAAGTGTAAGTGTTTTTTCTTTTACGTTCATCATCTTTTCATCTTTTTTTAGTCATCTACTCTCCAGAGAGAGATCTTTGAGAGTGGAATATTAAATTGATACAAATAAAAAAAGGCAATTACGAAAACTGCCTTTTTATCTTACCTTAAACTATCGTCTTAGTCCAAGTTCTTTTACAATATTACGGTATCTTTCGATATCCTTTTTCTTTAAGTAGTCTAGTAAACTTCTTCTTTTACCTACTAAAAGGATTAGCGAACGTTGCGTGTTGTAATCTTTTCTGTTCTGCTTCAAATGCTCTGTAAGGTGAGAGATTCTGAATGAGAACAATGCAATTTGTCCTTCTGCTGATCCTGTGTTTTTTGAGTCTTTACCGTATTTTTCGAAGATTTCGGCTTTCTTTTCTTTTGTTAAATACATAGCAAAATTGTTTTTCAATGTTTGTAATGCGACGATTAAATCTGTGCAAATGTATAACTTTTACTCGAATAAAATGTCTATTTTTTTTGATTATATTCTATTCGTTCAATTTTCTAAAATTGAAATATAGAATGATGTAAGTAGTGTACTATAAATGCTAATTTCTTTTTTTTCTGTGATTGATAAATCGAAGATCAGGATCTTTAATTACTTGGTAGTGAACTAACATATTTATTACTAATTCTGAATTCTCGTGTTCTGTTATATAACCCCAGGCAAGTATGGAGCATTCTCCGGGGAAATAAACAAATTTTTCAGTTGTTTTTTGAAGTGTTTTTAAAGCTGTTTTTTCACATTGATTACTTCCCTCAGTGACATGTCCAAAATCTTTTCTTTCAAATGAATATGCGTTATATATAAGCCCAATATAAACAATAAATTGGAGTAATCTTTTTTTTGTTTTTATTAGTTGATATCCTAAGTAGCTATTAAGTAGTAGGATGGTTAAAAAAATGGGTGCAAAAGTATCTCTTCGTAATATCAGAGGACGATAGGGTCTATAACCACCATATGGGAGTAGAAAGATATAACAAACGACTAAAGAGAATAGTAGAATAGGGAATAAATTTTTTCTTGCTTTTGATCCAAATTTGTAGAATAGAAGTGTCAGAAATAAAGTCCATATCAACAAATTTTGCATTTCTCTTTTGCCAAATAGCATTTTGTGTATTCCTTTCGTCAAAAGTTCAAATTTTTCTGATAAAGGTTTGGGTTCACTCCAAATATTTTCAGAATTATAGGTGCCTAATAGAATAGAATACCCAGCGAATAAAAGACTAGTTATAAGAAAAAATATCAGAAATGAATTCTTTTTACAAAACACAATGATTTTTTCTTTTTTTACGATCAATTTGATCAAGTAATAAAATAGTATTACACCTGAAATGATTAATATTAAGGGGCTATTTAATGGGGTACTCAGTGTGGTTAATATTCCCCAAAGGAAAACAAAAAGGTATAACAGTTTCTGATATTTAATGTTTTTATTGTAAATCAGAATAAAAGTGATAGGGAGGTAATAAATCAGTAAAAAAATGAACCCTGTTGTATAATTAAAAGCATAGGTTGAAGCATAATCAATTAAGCCATAATGATGATAATATTTTCCGTGTAAGACAAATGAGATGAAGAACGCATATAAAAAAACATTAAAAAAATTGAATATCATAAATTTCCCAGTCGTTATCACTGACAGAAGATAGATAATGAGGCTAATAGATAATATTTTTAGAATGGCAATTGAGAGATAAATAGAGTCGATAGGGCTGAACCATTTTTGGAGAAAAAGTGGCATGCCTAATGCATATTCTCTAAAAATATAGTGTGCAAAATAACGATTTGTAGCTGGGTATTCCTCCCCATTAAAGATTGCAGGAAAACCAAAAGGGTGATCCAATATTTTTTTATAACTGTCTCGTGGATGTGTTACATAAACAAAATCGCCATCTAATGGAACATGAGTATGTGCTTCAAAATTTAACCATAAATTATGCCCGAAATATCCCAACAAAAGGATTGTGATAACCCAAATTGTAATAGATTTGGTGGTGTTTTTTTGGAGCATTTTTAAGACTTTTTTCGAAGTGATATTTGCAATTAGCACAGGAAAGATACGCAATACAGATGAATGTAGTAATCTGATATAAATTTAGATGGTGTAGAATAACTTACGCGCTTTTTTTAAACCGTTCTATAGCTTTGAAATATAGAACTGTATACTCTTTTCAATCATTTTACTTTTTGAATAGTTCTTTACTACTGTTTCTCTAGCTTTTTGTCCAATTTCTTGGTGTTTTTGATAATCTTTCAAAAGTGAAATACAATCTTCTACAGAATCTACTAAAAAACCATTTTCTCCAGAAATGATTACTTCTTTGAAAGATGGGATATCCCAACCAATACAAATATTTTTATAAATCATGGCTTCCAAAAGGGCAATACTAAAGTTCTCTAAGCGGGAGGGAAAAAGTACTACTTGGCTTTTTTGAAGTTCTGTTTCTAGTTGATCATGATTGATATACCCTAAAAAGTTGATATTCTTTTTGGCTTCTGTGCTTATTTTTTCTTCTATAAAGTTTTTGAATGCCGATTCTGGTTTTCCCGCAAGTGTAAAATGTATGGGTAGATCTTTAGACTGTTCTATTATTTCTGCCAAACGGTCGCTTCCTTTAGCATGGGAAAAAGTTCCAAAATAGAAAACAGATAAGGAGTCTGTTTGGCTGCTTTTTTGATTTTCAGCGGGAATATCAACTCCATTGTGAATAATGGCTACTTGATCTTTTGGATAATCAAAATATTTGCAAAATTTTTCGGCACTAAAATGAGAAACAGAACAAACGGCATTTACTTTTTTAATCTGTTCTTGTTCAAAATACTCAAAAGCATCATTGTTTCTAAGTCCTACTTCATGCTTAAGCATTCTGTAAGATCCATGAGTTCTCATAACCAATGGAATTTCTACCTCAATAAAAGCTCCATCGCCTAGATAATCGTTTACTTCTATAATATCTACATGATTTTTTTCAACGAAATCTTTTACTTTTCTAGCCAAGAAATAGCGGTCTTTTGCATAAAAAGGAATAAGCCCTTTACTGTAATTGAATTTATGAAAAAGCCTTGCCAGTTGTTGGTAAAATCCACTAAACTGACTTTTGAAAAATTTGAGTTGGACACCATTCCAAGTTTCATCAAGGGCAATTTTATTATAACCTATAACTGTTACTTGGTGACCTTCAAAAACCAATCTTTGGGCATAATCTGCCAAGAAATTCCCTATTCCTCCAGCTCTTTCAAGTTGTGGGTGGGCAAATTCGTGAGAAACCAATAAAATATGCATGTTCTAGAACTTGTTGAGTGCGTTAATGATTTTTTCAACCTCAGAATCTTCTAAAACAGGACTAATGGGAATGGAGAGAATCTCTTCAGAGAGTTGTTCTGTAATAGGATATTTTTCTCCTTCAAAAAGGCTTTGATAGGATTTTTGCTGATGCACTGGAATAGGATAGTGAATCAAGCTTTGAATTCCGTTTTCTTGTAAATATTCTTGTAATTTTTGTCTTTCTTTACATCGAACAACAAATAGATGCCAAACGTGTTTTGACGGATCTGTTGGGATTTTTGGAAGTTCGATTTTTGGATTCGAAATTCCTTCCACAAATTTTTTGGCTATGGCTTGCCTTTTTTGATTGTCTTGATTGATTTTAGGCAATTTTACTCTAAGTACGGCAGCTTGTATTTCGTCCATTCGGTTGTTGAAGCCTTGATAATCATGACTATATTTTTTCTCTGAGCCATAGTTTGCGAGGCTTTTTCCTATTCTATAAAGCGCTTCGTCATTGGTTAAAATAGCCCCAGCATCACCCAAAGCTCCAAGGTTTTTCCCTGGGTAGAAGCTTACGGCCGCTGCATGCCCAATATTTCCAGATTTTTTTCCGTTGAGATTCGCTCCAATAGCTTGAGCATTATCTTCAATGTGGATGAGTTGATGTTTTTGAATGATTTGATCTAACTTTTCATTATAGGAGATTTGTCCATATAAATGAACATTCATAATTCCTTTGGTTTTTGAGCTTATTTTAGCTTCAATTTTTGATGAATCAATCAAATAGTCTTTCTCAGAAATATCTACTAAAACAGGTTTTAGTTTGGCATCAGATATCGCTAATACAGAAGCGATAAAAGTATTGGCAGGTACGAGTATTTCGTCACCTTCTTGAAAAATTCCTTTTTCTATATAAGCTCTTATGATAATTTTTAGTGCATCTAAACCATTGGAAGTTGCCAAAGCATATTTTACGCCATGAAATTCAGCAAATTCTCTTTCGAATGAAGCTACTTCATTTCCTAAAACATACCATCCTGAATCTAAAACCCTTTGGATGGCTTGGCTGATTTCTTTTTCTTGCCGGTCGTTTATTTTTTTAATGTCTAAAAATTTGATCATAATTTTTTATGCTTTGAGAGAGTAAGATAGTTATAAGTCTTTAAAATCTAAAAATTCCTGATAGTCTCGGATATAATCTTTTTCATCATATTTTAGTGAAGCCAAAACTAAACAGACAGAACCTGATGAGAAATTTTTGAGTTCTCTCCACATACCTGGTTCTATGAGTAAACCTTCATAGGGTCTGTTGAGGTAAACAGATTTCTGTTCTTTTCCGTCAAAAAGTACCACTTCAAAAGCTCCTGAGGCAGCCACAAGTAATTGTTGAAGTTCCTTGTGTCCGTGAGCACCTCTTTCTTCCCCGCCAGGGATGTCATAAAGGTAATAGATTCTTTCGATAGGGAAGGGGACTTCTTGATTCTCTTGGATAGAAGTAAGATTTCCTGCTGGATTATTCACCTTAGGTAAGGTGATTTTTTTACAATGGTGTATGGTGTTGGTTCTACCTTTCATTTTTGAATCTTAAATAGTCTTGTTTGTTTCTGATATAGTCAGAAGTGTCAAAAGCAGTACTTGCTAAGCAAACGACTAAAGAATTGGTAGAGAAATTTTCCATTCTTCTCCAGATTCCTTTGGGAATAAATAAGCCGTAATAAGATCGGTTTAGGTGGTATCGTTTCTCTTCATTTCCATCAAAAACTACCACATCTAAACTTCCTGAAAGAACAATGATAAATTCTAGTTGCTCCTTAAATGCATGTCCACCTCTTTCCTCACCACCGGGAACATCATAGATCCAATAAACCCTTTTTATTTCAAAGGGAATATGTTCCTTAGATTCCAAAAAAGATAGATTTCCTCTCGGATCTATCTTTTTTGGTAAATCAATTATTTTGGTATCTTGAACAGAAAACATTAAAGCTCTGTTAGTTTTCTAAGGTATTCACCGTAACCACTTTTCTTGTACTTTTCTGCAAGAACAAGTAATTGTTTTTCGTCAATAAATCCTTGACGGAAGGCTATTTCTTCAATACATCCAATTTTGAATCCTTGTCTTTCTTCAATAACTTGTACAAATTGACCTGCTTGCATTAAAGAAGGAAAAGTACCTGTATCAAGCCAAGCGGTTCCTCTGTCAAGAATTCCTACTTGTAGTTTTTTTCTTTTGAGATACTCAATGTTTACATCAGTAATTTCGTATTCACCTCTTGCAGAAGGTTTGATGTTTTTTGCAATTTCTACAACATCATTGTCATAGAAATACAAACCTGGGACTGCATAGTTTGATTTTGGATTTTCTGGTTTTTCCTCTAAAGAGAGGACTTTTCCAGCTTCATCAAATTCAACTACTCCATATCTTTCAGGATCATTTACTCGGTAAGCAAAAACACAAGCACCATCAAGGTTTACTTTTGATCTCAAAAGATTACCCATTCCCGATCCATAAAAAATATTATCACCTAGAACAAGAGCTGCTCCATCATCGCCAATAAATTCTTCCCCTAGTACAAAGGCTTGAGCAAGACCATTTGGCACTTCTTGAACTATATACTCAAATCTACATCCTAACTCAGAACCATCTCCCAAAAGTCTTTTAAAAGCTTCTTGATCATGTGGAGTAGTAATGATAAGAATTTCTCGAATTCCTGCTAACATTAAAATCGATAGCGGGTAATAGATCATTGGCTTATCATAAACTGGTAATAGCTGTTTACTTGCAGCTAAAGTAAGTGGGTGTAATCGAGTACCCGATCCTCCTGCTAATATAATTCCTTTCATAATATTCTAATGTTGGTATTGAGTTTTATAATAATCTTGATAAGATCCTGAGGTTACATTGTTTAACCATTCTTCATTATTGAGGTACCAGTCAATGGTAATTTCTAATCCTTCGGCAAACTGAAGAGATGGTTCCCAAGCTAGTTCGTTTTTCAACAAAGTAGCATCAATAGCATAGCGTTTGTCATGTCCTGGACGATCTTTTACATAAGTAATCAATCCTTCTGATGAACCAGAGGTTCTATCAAGTTTTTTGTCCATGATAGAACAAAGTAACTTTATCAAGTCAATATTAGTCCATTCGTTAAAACCACCAATATTGTATTCTTTTTTGTTTTCTGCTTTATGGAAAATGGTGTCAATAGCTCTTGCATGGTCTACCACGTATAACCAATCTCTGGTATATTTTCCATCTCCATAAACAGGAAGATTTTTATTGTTTTTGATATTGTGAATAAACAATGGAATCAATTTTTCCGGAAACTGATTTTGTCCGTAGTTATTGGAGCAATTTGAAATCACAAATGGCATTCCATATGTGTTACCATAAGCTCTTACAAAGTGATCAGAACTTGCTTTGGACGCTGAATAAGGCGATTGTGGGTCGTAAGGTGTGGTTTCTAAAAAGAATCCTGTTTCACCCAAAGAACCGAATACTTCATCTGTGGAAACGTGATAGAATCTTTTACCATCCCAATTTCCTGCCCAATGTTTTTTAGCAGCTTCAAGTAAGTTGACAGTTCCAATAACATTGGTTTTAACAAAAGCCAAGGGATCAGTGATTGATCTATCCACATGAGATTCTGCAGCCAAATGGATTACAGAATCGATATTTTTTTCTTCAAAAATTTTCATCATTAAAGCTCCATCATTGATATCTGCTTTAATAAAGTGATAATTAGGTTTATCCTCGATATCTTTAAGATTTTCGAGATTTCCGCAATAGGTTAATAGATCCAAATTATAAATATTGTAATTAGGGTATTTATTTACCATTAATCGTATAACGTGTGAGCCTATAAAACCAGCTCCACCTGTTACTAAGATATTTTTAGCCATTTTGTTTGATAAATTCTAAATTGTTTTTGAACCAGTTGTAAGTATTTGAAAGACCTTGAGCCATAGAAAAACCGGGATCATAGCCTATTAATTTTTTTGCTTTTGAGATATCTGCCAAGGAATCTCGGATATCACCAGCTCTATCTGGGCCATGAACTGCATCAAGAGTGTTTCCGTCGGCCTCTTGAATCATTTCCCATAATTGAAGCAGAGAAGTTCTTTCTCCAAAGGCAATATTACATACCTCATGTGTTTTAACATTTTGTGCATTCAAGAGTGCTTTGATATTTGCTTGTACTGCATTATCAACAAAAGTAAAGTCTCTTGTTTGCCCGCCATCACCGTTGATTGTTGGAGCTCTCTTTTCGATCATTGCATCCATAAACAAGGGTATTACGGCAGCATAAGCACCATTTGAATCTTGTTTGGGTCCAAAGACATTAAAATATCTTAAACCCACTGTGGCAAAGCCATAGACATTAGCGTATACATCGCCATACAGTTCGTTTACATATTTAGTAACGGCATAAGGAGAAAGTGGTTTACCAATTTTGTCTTCCACTTTAGGAAGTGATTTGGAATCGCCGTAAGTAGAAGAACTCGCAGCATAAACCATTTTGATAATCCCTTCGTTTTTAGCCGCTTCTAGGACGTTTAGAAATCCAGAGACATTTACCTCATTGGAAGTAATCGGATCATTGATAGATCTAGGTACAGAACCTAGGGCTGCTTGGTGAGAGACAAAATCAATTCCTTTTACAGCTTTTTGACAAGTTGAGTAGTCTCTGATGTCACCTTGAATGAATTCGAAATTTGGATATTTTTCAAATTCTTCAATATTCTTGTAGTAACCATTTGAGAGGTTATCTAAAACTCGCACTTTTTTAGCTCCAAACTGTAGCAGGTATTCCACGAGATTAGACCCTATGAAACCTGCACCACCTGTTATCAAAAATGAGTGATTATTCAAATCAACTCCATGATATTTTTGAAATTTGTTTCTCATTGTTTAAGAAAACATTATTTTATTTTTTTCTACTAAATAATCTTCCGAAGAAACCTTTTTTCTCTTCATCAAGATACCCATACCCATATCCATATCCATATCCGTATCCATAACCATAACCATATCCGTATCCATATCCTTTGGATTTTTCAATTTTAAATCCATTAAGAGCAATACATGCTTTATCAAGTTTACCACTGTTATAACCGATATCGATAATTTTCAATAGGTTTTTATTGGTAACACCTTGGCGACATACATAAACTAAAGAATCGGCATAATGATAAATTATTTGAGCATCTGTTACAAGCCCTATTGGAGAACAGTCAATGATTACTCTTTCATATTTTTCTTTCATTTGTGTAATGAAATTATCAAATTGTTTTGATTCTAATAGTTCTGCAGGATTCGGAGGTACAGGTCCTGAAAGGATTACGTCTAGATTTTCATTTACCGTAGCATTTGTTACTTCCTCAATGCTTGCTTCTCCCGAAAGGTAATTACTTAAACCTAAATCATTGGTAAGTTTAAATTCCTTGAAAATTTTCGGTTTACGCAAGTCAGCCCCAATTAATATCGTTTTTTTGTCTGATAATGCATTTAGACAAGCTAAGTTGATCGCTAAGAAAGTTTTTCCTTCTCCAGATAAGCTGGAGGTGAATAAGATTGTTTGTTGATCTTGTTTTTGGATCAAGAAGTTCAAGTTTGTTCTTAAACCTCGTATAGATTCTGCCAATTTTGATTTTGGTTGCTCAAAAACAGGTAAATCATATTTAGATTTATCGTGCGTAATAGTGGCAACAATCGGCACATTAGTTACGTTTTCTATATCTTCTACAACAATAATCTTTGTTCTGAAGAAATCAACAATAAGAAGAATGATCACTGGAATAAGAAGACCCATGATAATAGCATACATCATGGTTGTTCGTTTTTTTGGTAGGATTGGACCTTGCCCTCTGTCTTCAGCTTTGTCAATAATTCTATGTCTTGGTTCTATTGCTGCATTAAGCATTCCTGCTTCGGCTTTCTTTTCGTATAAAAAAGTAAGATAACGGTCTTTTACGTCGTATTGCCTTTGAAGGGTTTTCATGTCCTTTTGGCGATCTGGTAGTTGTCTTAATTGCCCCGAAACTTGTCCCACTTTAGACTGGTAACTACTAATTCTAGAATTTATTGATTTGATTAAGGCACTCACATCTCTAAGAAGAGATTCTTTTTGATTATTAATTTGACTGGTAAGCTTAACTACTTCAGGTGCATCAGGTAAACTATATGTCATTAATTCACTTCTTCTTAAAGCTAAGCCTTGAATGCTTCTAACTAAGTTGTTTACAGATTGATCCGCAACACCAGCGGCACTGGGGGACATTAATCCTGAATAGTCTTTGTCTTCCGCTGAGTTTAGTCTTTTCTGGATGAGTCTGAGATAATCTTTTGAAGTTCTTAACTCCAGAATTTTCTCATCATAGCTAGAAAGTCTTTTATATTTTTCTTGGGCTTGAATTTCGTAATTAACAACCCCTTTTGTTTTTTTGTAATCTGCTACGTCACTTTCTGTATTCTCAATATTTGTACTCAATTTATTGATTTGTCGATCAATAAAATCAATAGTTTTCCTAGAAACTTTCTTTTGATATTCAATAGAATGATCAATATAAGTACGGGCTAATTCATTGAGATAATCAGCTAGTTTTTGCTTATTTTCACCAGTCATAGATAAAACGGTAACAGAAGCTCCATCTACGTCAGATAGTGTAAGATTATGGTACATGTTTTCTAATGAATTGTAATCAATAAATTTAAAAACATATTGAAATCTCGGAACCATAATAGATCCAACCTTTTTGTTTAATCGGAATCTACCGAATTTACCTTCATACCATTCTCCCCATTTAAGTGTTTTTTTAATTTCTTGTGGTTCAGCACCATTTGATTTAGAACCATAAGTTTCCTCGCCATAGTTATATAAGGTGGTGGTTGGAAATGGAGTGAAGCTTAAAGTGTAAGAAGAGTCTGTTTTATGCTGAATAATAAAGTCTTGAAAAAGAGGTTGATACATGATTGTATCGTATTCTACTTCAAAAGGTGCTTGATTGTATATTTCTGTGGTATTGTAATCTCCTCTTAGTAAATATCCAACCTCAAAATTAAGTTGTCTGACAACTTTTGCAGTCATCTTTCTACTTTTCAAAAATTCTTTTTCGTTTAGATAAAACTCTAATGGTCTTACCCAAGTTTGTTTTCTCTGGATTTGATCAGCAGTAGAGGCTACTTGTCCATCTGGCGAAATGAAGAGTTTTAGCTCCATTGAATAGATATTTTTTGCATATCTATTTTTCATATAAGCACCAGCTCCAAAAACTAAAACTGAAAGAGCAATCCAATACCAATTGGCTAATATTAAATTTAAAATAGCTTTCAAGTCTATGTTTAGACTAACATCAGCTTTATTATCAACTCCCTTAGATCCTAGTGAACTCAGATTGTTATTTATTTTGTTTTCATTCATAGTTTTAGCTTCTACTAATTACGTTTACAACTAGGAAAATTGAAGAAATAATTGAAGTAATTGTAACTACACTACTAAATCCTGTAGTTCCTATTCCCCAAGTTTTTACACCTAAAGGTTCTACATATATCACATCTTCTGGTTGTAGATAATAAAAATCTGAGGTAAAAATATCTTGATTTGTTAAATCCAAATAATGGACTTTTACATTATCATCTGTATGTCTTAGGATTTTTATTTGTTTTCTATTTGCGAACGTACTTAAATCTCCACTACTAGCAATAAGGTGGAAAATGGTAACATTATTTTGGTAAAAAGTATAGGCTCCTGGTCTATTTACTTCTCCTAGAATCGTGATTTTTACCCCATTTGGTTTTACTCTCACTACGTATTTTGTATAGTATGAAGATAGTAATTCAGAAAGTCTGTCCTTAATTTGAGCAATTGTACTACCGAAAACATAAACCTCACCTAGAATAGGAAGTTCGATATATCCATTTTTATCAACGGTATATCCACTCAAAAAGAAAGAGGCATCTGAGGCATAGTTTCTATTGGGTTGTTCAAGGTATTGTTCTTCCTTGATAGTAATTTGAACGTGAAGGATATCGTTATAACCGACAACATAGTCGTCATATTTAACTTCATATTCTTGGTCTTCTACAGCTTTGTCTGTTTGAAGGTATGCCATTTCGCTAACTGGTACACATGATGCAGCCATAATTATTAGTGAAAGTAATGTGATTATTCTGATGTACATTGATTTCATTTTATTACACAAAAATAGTAATATAGTTGAGAGTTTCTAGTTAAAATGGAAAAAATCTAAGAGCGTTTTCTATGATTTCTGTTCTGTGTGTGATTCTTCTTTCTTTTCACATACATATTCTTGAGTTTTATTTCTGATGAAATATCGAAATAGTTTCCTGAAAGCTGTTGAAATTGAGCAATGATTACTTCATCCTCAATCATCTTATTGTTCCATAGAATATAACTATTCTTCATTACATTACAGACTGCTGTAATATAAGTTTGTTGCTCTTCTTCATCCTCAATAGTCTTGGCATAATCAATCATCTGAAGGATATTTCTTCCATAATGACGATAGCGAATCTTCCCTTTTGGGTATTGTAGAGGCTCTGGTTTTTGAGAAAGTTCTTCTGGTTTTGGAATCGGGTATGGCGAATCTACATCTAATTGATATGCAGACATGATAAATAAATGATCCCAAAGTTTGTGCTGAAAATCTGGAGTATCTCTTAGATGAGGATTTAAATTCCCCATTACACTGATAACATTTTGAGCTTGTTGATTTCTGAGTTCACGGTTGTCTATTTTTAATAAGTAAGACACCATTTTTTGAACATTTCGACCATATTCTGGCATCAAAAGGGGTTCAAGTTCTGAGTTATAGGTCATTTCCATTTTCATCATCAATATTTTTAGTGTATTCTACCTTCTTCTCCCACATATTCCTCTAAGAATTTTGCTTCATATTCAAGGAATTCATTCCATCTTTCTCTTACTTCTTCTCTAGAGAAATAGTTCTCGGCTAGTTTAATGAACATGGTATAATGAGCGGCTTCTGAAACCATGAAGTCATAATAAAAATCTCTTAAATCAGTATCTGAACAATAAAGTGACAAGAGTCTAAAACGTTCACAGGAACGCGCTTCTATCATGGCTGAAACCAGTAGTTGATCAAGCATTTTTACCTCAAGAGGAACGTTTTTTCTACAAAAACTCAATAATTTATGAACATAATTATCGTTTTGTGGTTTTTGCAGTTCTATTCCTCTTTTTTCCATTTCCCTAAGTACCATCCTAAAATGTGCCCATTCTTCGGCTACAACAGGAGTTACCTTTTCAACAATATCTGGTTTATCCCAGTATCGTACAATCAAAGATATACATGAACTTGTTGCTTTCTGTTCTGCAAATGCATGATCATTCAAAATGTCAGCAAGATTTTTCTCTTGGATGTTGACCCACCTAGGGTCAGTAGACATTTTTAAGCCCAAGATTTTTACTGGATCCAGCATTTCCTCTTGGGTATACTTGATTTTTTTGGTCATTGAGTAAATGGTTTCTTATTGGTTGGATACTAAGGTTCCAATTTTTTCACCTTCAAGAACGTTCAATAAGTTACCTTTATTGTTTATATCAAATACGACAATCGGAATATTATTTTCTTTACACATCGTAAAGGCAGTCATATCCATTATATTGAGGTTTTTATCATAAACATCAGCAAAAGATATTTGGTCATATTTAGTTGCTGTTGGGTCTTTTTCTGGATCAGCGCTGTAGATTCCATCCACACGTGTACCTTTAAGAATGATATTGGCTTCTATTTCAGAAGCTCTTAGTGCCGCTGCTGAATCTGTGGTAAAGAACGGGTTTCCTGTTCCACCAGCAAAGATTACTACACGTCCTTTTTCTAAATGTCTTATTGCCTTTCTTCTGATAAATGGTTCTGCTAATTGATCCATTTTAACGGCTGTCATCACTCGGGTATCCACACCATTTGCTTCTAATGCACTTTGTAAGGCAAGTGCATTAATTACTGTTGCCAACATTCCCATTTGATCTCCTTGAACTCGATGAATATCAGATCCTTTTGCATTAAGCCCTCTGAAAATATTACCACCTCCAATTACTACAGCAACCTGAGCACCATGTTTTACGGCTGATTTAACTTCTAAGGCATATTGAGTAAGCATTTCAGGAAGGATTCCAAATTTTTGTTCTCCCATTAAGGATTCTCCGCTTAACTTAATTAAGACTCTTTGATATTTCATCTTTTCTCTTTTTTTACGGCTTCAAATTTATGATAATGTTTTTAAGATTGGTAAGATACAGGCTTTTTTTAGTTGAATGCTTAGGTTGTTTCTTTTTTTTGTAAATTTTATTGTTTGAATTTCTTCTTTTTAAATCCTCTATTCTTATTGAAAATAGTGCCTATTTTTTATAAAAAAAAATACCCCAAAAAGCAATTATTAGCCTTTTGGGGTTAAACAAACAAATTGAAAAAGAATTTTTAGTCCTCGATAACCAAGCTCGTCTTGTCAGTTTCTACGATGCTTGCGACCATATTTTGATCATAAGATACTTGGAATGTTTTTCCTGTAAACTGGTCATGGTGAAGCCAGTTTCCTACTTTTTCTCCATTCTGATATTCAGCAATACTTTTTATGGTTCCATCTGTATGATAAGCAACCCATTTTCCATCTAATTTTCCGTTTTTAAGATAAGATCCTTTTTCAAGGATGATATTTTTTTTGCTTACTCTTTCTACAAATATGTGAGTTTCCTTAACGGTGTATCTATCTTTTGTAACTTCTTGAGCAAATGAATTAGCTGAAAATAATAGTATGATTAAAGTGTATATAAAAGTTTTCATGGCATTAGTTTTTGAATTAATACTAAGGCAAAGTTAACAATAAATTTACATTTAACCAAATTAATATTAACATTAAGTTAACATTGCGAGTTTTGTCGATTATTGGGTAAGAATGCTCGTTAAAACAAAATAAGATTATTTTTTACGTTCTAAAAGCTTTTAATGTATAGGTATATCAATAAAAACGCTATCCAAAAAAGAGGAAATTTTCAAAGTTATGAAATTGTTAATTCATTTTACTTTAAATTTGTTTCTGCTCTGTAAAGGCAGAACAACATAAATTATTGTTTTATATCAAACTATTTGACACCAATAAAATTGAAATACCTTCTTTCTTTTGGTAGCAACCAAGGATCTAGAATTAAGAATATTCTTTTTGCTATTGATGAGTTAAGAAATTTAGGCGAAGTTTCGTCCATTTCTTCTTTGTATAAATCTAAGAGCTGGGGATATTCAGGAGCAGATTATTATAATGGATGTTTGTGGATAGAGACCTTGTTTGAGCCTAAGAGATTTTTGAATGAAATATTAAGTATTGAAAATAAGATTGGTAGAAAACGAACAATAATTGGTGAATATGAGGATCGACCAATAGATCTTGACATCATTGCTTATGAAGAACAAATTATTCAAAGTAAAAACCTCATAATTCCCCATCCAAGAATGAGTGATAGAAACTTTGTGTTGATTCCAATGCTAGAGATCACTCCACACTGGACACATCCTGTTTTACACAAAACAATTACTCAATTAGTACAAGATTGCCCAGATAAAGAATTATTGGAAAAAGTTCTTTCAAATAGTTGGTTTGATACTTTTTGATAGAGAGCTGATTCTTGTACTATTTAGATAAAAACTGTTAAATCACTTAAAAAAACATTGAGTAAGCTTTAAAGTTGTTTTGAGGTTCAACAGGGAATTCTTAAATTTATCTCCATGAAAACGAATTGATTTTAGAAAAAAAAAGAATCAAGTTTTCATATTATCATAAAAACAAAATATTATGGGACTATTTGATAAAATTAAAGAAAAATTAAGCAACGAATTTATTGACATTGTTGAGTTTCTTGACAACAGCAATGATACCATCGCACATCGCTTTGAGCGTTATCAAAACGAAATTAAAAATGGAGCAAAACTAATTGTTAGAGAAGGGCAAACTGCCGTTTTTGTTTCAGAGGGTCAATTGGCTGATGTGTTTACTCCTGGTACTTATACATTGAGTACACAGAATCTTCCAGTACTTTCCACAATAAAAGGATGGAAGTATGGATTTAATTCTCCTTTTAAAGCTGAAATCTATTTTGTATCAACAAAATTATTTACCAACGAAAAATGGGGAACAAAGTCACCTATAATTTTAAATGATGACCGCTTTGGTCTTGTGGAGATAAGGGCTTTTGGAACCTATGCTTTCCAAATAGATGATGCCGCTAAATTTATCAAAGAAATTGTGGGTACTGATGGACATTTTTCTTCTTATGAAATTAGCGAACACCTAAAAAGTTTGATTTCTACAAGATTTACAGATGCCACAGGGGAAGCAAATATCCCCATAGAACTCTATGCCGCGAACTCCAATGAACTTTCAGAACTTTGTCAAGATATTTTGCAGGCGGAATTCAAATCTGTAGGGCTTTCTGTAGAAAAATTCTTTGTAGAAAATGTGTCTATGCCAGAAGAACTCAAAAAAGAAATTTTTGAGTACAGTCGTTTAGACAAAGTGGATATGGATAAACTCATGAAATTCAAATCTGCAAAAGCTATGGAAATTGCAGCAGCCAATGAAAGTGGTACTGCAGGAGCTGGAATGGGTATGGGAATGGGATTTGCGATGGCAAACCAATTTGGGAATGCATTCGCTCAACAAAATCAAAATACTCAACAAAACAACCAAACTGTGGGGAACGCCGCACCTCCGCCATTGCCACAAGAAACTCAATATTTTTATGCAGAAAATGGAGCACAAATAGGTCCTATAAATCTTCAGAGATTAATAGATCTATTTAAACAAAAAACAATTTCTGGTGATACTTTGGTTTGGAAAATGGGAATGGCAAATTGGGCAGCATTCAATACTCTTGAAGAATACCAAAAAGTTAACGGATTGACACCGCCTCCTCTTCCTCCAATGTCATAAACCTTAGTTCATCTAAAAAATGCAAAAAAACGAACAAGAAAGTCATAAAAAACATTCTTGCAAAAACTGTGGAGCCGAGTTTCATTATCAACCCGGCTCTACTTATCTCAAGTGTGGCTATTGTGGTCATCAAGAGCAAATAGAAGAAGATCCCAAAGATGAAGGAATTCAAGAACTCGATTTATACGAGCATCTAGAAAGACTTGGTGAGACTTCGCATCAGCAGGAAGAAATTTCTATGGTGAAATGCAAAGAGTGTGGAGCAGAGCAACATATTGAATCACACATGAAAACTCTCGCTTGTGTTTTCTGTACCAGTCCTTTGGATATTAAAGATCAGTATCAAGAAAATTGGATACTTCCTGGAGCAATTTTACCTTTTCAAATCGACCAAAAAAAGGCTCAATTACGTTTTCAGAGTTGGGCGAAATCTAGATGGTTTGCTCCCAATAAATTCAAAAAAGCAAGTTTGCAAACAGATCAACTTAAAGGAGTTTATACGCCTTTTTGGACTTTTGATGCACAAATGTATGTGGAATATAGTGGGCAGAGAGGAGAATATTACTATGAAACAGAAACATACACAGTGAATGATGAAAATGGTAATTCTAGAAACGAAACCAGACAGGTGCAAAAAGTAAGATGGTATCCTGCAAGTGGAAGCCTTACAGGTTTTGTGGACGATACCTTAGTGAACGCTTCCCAAAAAGCGAAAAGGATTTTCCCAAAGAAAATTGTAAACTGGAATCTTCAAGCATTAGTTCCCTTTGACAGAAGTTATTTAGTGGGGTTTGTAACAGAAAAATATACGATCTCCTTAAAAGATGGGCATATAAAAGCACAAGAATTTGCAGATTCTTTGGCTCATGATTGGGCAAGAGGTGATATAGGAGGTGATACGCAAAGAATATCTCAATTAAATAAAAGACTTTTTGAGGAAACCTTCAAGCAAATCCTATTACCAGTTTATATTTCGAATTATCGTTATGGGGGAAAGAATTATACGTTTTATGTAAATGGACAAAACGGGACTATTCATGGTGAAAGACCTTATTCTTTCTGGAAAATATTCTTTACGGTTGTGTTCATTCTTATTGTTGTCGGAATCATTATCGCAAGTTCTTAGTCTTAATTTGAAAAAAAAACACTAATGGGGAAGCATAACCATTCCTAAAATATTTTCATGCTCTTCTAAGCTGTTTCCTATAAATATATATTGTGAAACAGAACCTTTTCCTACAATTCTATTATGGATATAACGACTCAGTTTAATATCGCAGTCTAGTAGTGATCTGATGTATAGATTTATGCTTTTTTCTGATATCTCTGTTTTAGAAGCTAAATAGATTTTTTTATTTAAACAGGGAATCATTTGTAGAACCATGTTATCTTCATTGGTTCCTGTAAAAAAGTCCCGTATTTTTTCGGCATTTTGAATTCCTGTATTCATTTTGGTCTAGTTCATAGGTTAATAGAACAAAGTACAGAATAAGGAGTGACATTTTGTGTCATCAAAAATAAAATCACAAAAAAAAATCGAAAGACAAATGGCGCGATATTCGTCTTTCGATTAGGAATGTTATATATATTTACAAGGCAAAATTCGGGAATAAATATTTTTTATCGACAATAGTTTAAAATATTTTTTAGGCTATTTCCCAGAAAAATTACCTTATTTCACACTTTATATAATAAAGTTACAAATCAGCTTTTTTTTAGCTGAACATTGTTATGTAATCTAGTTGATTTCTATATCTCTTCTTCTTAATTTCATTTGGTCTTATCAAATTCTTACCTTTGTTTTTGTTAAAAAAACAAACTCATGCATATTCACGAAGTTGATGCTCCGGCGTTAGAAAAAGCTTTTTATGAACTTCCAAAAAAAATTTATCATAAAGATAAGAATTGGATTCAGCCTTTAGATAATGAAGTAAAAAATACTTTTACAGAAAAAAATAAGGCTTATAAGGCAGAATGGTGTAAACGTTATGTTTTGTTTGATGATAATAACCAACCATTAGGTAGAATAGCCGCCTTTTTGAACCAGAAAACATATAAAGCCGAAAAAATAAAGGTAGGCGGAATAGGTTTTTTTGAATGCATTGATAACCAAGAAGCGGCAAATGTATTATTTGATACCGCTATAGATTTTTTAAAAAAATTGGGTGTTCAAGCAGTTGATGGTCCCATTAACCTTGGAGAAAGAGATAAGTTTTGGGGTTGTGTAGTGGAGAATTTTACAGCAATTCCAAGCTATAATCAAGGGTACAATTTGCCTTATTACCAAAAGCTGATTGAAAATTATGGTTTTCAAAATTATTTTGAGCAATTTGTGTTTCACAGAAGTCTTGATGTTCCTGCTCAAGAAATTTTTGTACGAAAATACAATCTAGCCATGCGATCTGGAAAGCTCGAAGTAAAAACAGCCGAAGGGATGAGTATAAAAGAAATTGCTTCCTATTTTGTTACTATTTATAATAGTGCATGGGGAGGTTCTTTTAAGAATTTTAAAGCAATGAAACCAGAAGTTGCACTAAAGTTGATAAAAAGCATGAAACCTATTATGGACAAAAAAATAATTGTTTTTGTTTTTAATGAAGGAAAACCAATTGCTTTTTATATAAATATCCCTGAGCTCAATGAAATATTTAGACATGTTGGTTCTAAATTAAATTTGATTGGAAAATTGAAGTTCATGTATTATAAAATGACCAAAAAACCAAAAATAATGATTGGACTAATTTTTGGAGTAGTAAAAGAATTTCAAGGACAGGGAATTGAAGGAGTGATGGTGAAGTGGTTTTCTGATCATGTTAAGCATCGAGTTTCTTATGAAGAAACTACTTTAAACTGGATAGGTGATTTTAATCCCAAAATGTTAAAAATTGTAGAACGCCTGGATACTAATGTACACAGAAAACTGATCACTTATCGGTATATGATAGATGAAAACATTCCTTTTGAAAGACATCCTGTAGTGGGTTAATATAAGTGAATTAATACCAAAGCCAATTAAAAGGTTTCTTTTGATGATAATTTTTGGTTTTATTTGCTACAAATTGATTGATTTGACAAATTTTTTAAAAATATTTTTCGCTTTTTTATTATTGTTTTCTTCTCAAAATTCTTTTGCACAAGAGAAAAAAGTAGAAGGAGTCGTGAAAATTGTATCTCAGGAAAAAATTCCAATTAATATTATTAATCTCAGGTCAAAAAAAGGAACCACAAATCGTCAAGATGGATACTTTGAAATTTCTGCAAAAGCGGGAGATACTTTAAGGTTTTCGGCTGTCAATTTACAAAATCAAGACCTGATAATACTTGAAGAAAATTTTAAAGGAATACTAGAAGTGTTACTCTTTCCAAAGAATTTTGAACTGAATGAAGTAGTACTTTCTGAAGGGTTTTCTATGTATAGAAAACATTTTGGAGATGATGACGATGCCGCAAAAGCAATCAAAAATCTTGACTTACCTTGGGATACCGGTCCAATAAATAAAACTTATGAAGAAAGAGAACTTAGTTATGCTGGTTCTTCATTAATAGCTAATGTTTTTATGGGAGGAAGTCAGTATGTGAAGGATATGAAAAAACTTCATATGTTGAAGAATCAGTCGTCAGAACTAGAAAGTGTTAGGGTTCATTTTGGAGACAGTCTGTTTTCCAAAATGAATATTCTTCCAAAAGATATTAACAGATTTATTTACTTTTGTTCTACAGAACCACTATTCAATCATTTACTGAAAATTAAAGATTATTATCAGATGGTTCTTTTTATGCAATCAAAAACCCCAGCCTTCTTTTCATTAATAAAAGAAGAAGAAATAGATCGGGAATTAGGATTCAATTAATGCTCACATTTCTTTCACAAAGTAATTTGATAATGTCACTTAGCGTAGCTATGCTTACAGTTTCAAGCTATGTGTATTTTGGGGTGAAGCTCGATATCTTTTATATTATTACAGTATTTCTTGGATCCAATGGAGTTTATCACTTTCACAGATTGAGCAGGCATATTTATTTTTCAGAAAAAGCATCAGAGGAAAGGCTTAGTTTTTTAGATAAATTCATGAACCATCTTGGAATTACAATGACGTTATCTTTAGGTTATGCCTTTTATCATTTCTTTTTTAATTGTAATTGGCGAGAGGCTCTTGTTTGGGTGGTCATTGTTGGTTTTTCAGTGGTGTTTTACACCATTCCATTTATAAAAACCAAAAATAAATGGTGGAGTTTAAGAAAGCTCCCATATCTCAAAACTTTTTTAATCGCTTTTATTTGGTCCGTAGTTACGGTGAGTATTCCCTACGAAATGTCTGGAGAAATTAAATTTGATAACCATTGGATTTTATTCTTTAGTAATTTTTTACTCATATTCTCTTTAACGCTACCTTTCGATTTCCGAGATATAGAATATGACGGAGAAGAAAATATTCTAAAAAAACACTTTGCAGATCGGGTAGATATGCCCATAATTATTACCCTTAATATGTTTGTTTGGGCCGGATTTACTTATATTTTTTTGGAGCCAGTTTGGTCTTTACTTATCGCTGTGCTAGTTTTTTTAAAACTTGTTCCAATGCTCCGTAAAAACGCACCAGACTTTCTTTTTACCATTGCTTTAGAATCTATTCCAATTTTGTATGTCATAAGTCTTTTTGTAGAACGAGGATTTGTGATAACTTAGAGGCTGGAAAAAATACCACAATGAATTATAGCTTAGAATATGCTCAACAACTGGATGAGCAAGATGAATTAAAATCTTTCAGAGATTTATTTCACATACCTAAATATCAAGGAAAAGAATCTATTTATTTTACAGGAAACTCTTTAGGTGCAATGCCTAAAAGCGCCCGAAAAGCCATAGAGACAGAATTACAAGATTGGGAAACTCATGGGGTAGAAGGGCATTTTCATGCAAAAAATCCTTGGATGCCTTATCATGAAAGATTTAGCGATAGCCTTGCAAAACTTGTTGGAGCAAAGCCAACAGAAGTAGTAGCCATGAATACTTTGACTACGAATTTGCACTTACTAATGGTTTCTTTTTATCGTCCAACAAAAGGGAAGTATAAAATTTTATGTGAAGAAAACGCTTTTCCATCAGATCAATATGCACTAGAATCTCAAGTGAAGTTTCATGGTTATCAACCAGAAGATGCTATTCTAGAAATGACGGCAAGAGCAGGTGAATACACATTGAGAACCGAAGATATTTTAGAGACTATTGAGAAAGAAGGTGATCAGATTGCCATGCTCATGATTGGTGGAGTAAACTATTATACAGGTCAGGTTTTTGATATGAAAACCATTACAGCAGCAGCCAAGAAGAAAGGTATAACTGTAGGTTGGGATTTAGCACATGGAGCAGGGAATATTGATTTACATCTTCATGATTGGGAAGTGGATTTTGCCGCTTGGTGTTCTTATAAATACTTAAACTCAGGACCAGGATCCATCTCTAGTATTTTCGTGCATGAAAAACATCATGAAAACGAAGAACTTCACAAATTTGCAGGCTGGTGGGGATATCGAAAATCAGATCGTTTTGAAATGAAAAAAGGTTTTGTTCCTATTCCTACTGCTGAATCTTGGCAAACCAGTAATGCCCCTGTGTTAGCAATGGCAGCTTATAGAGCATCTTTAGATATTTTTGAAAAAGCAGGCTGGGAGAATATTCAAAATAAGGCTAAAAAGCTAAGAGATTTTATGGATTTTGTTTTGAATGAAGTAGATGCATCTCAAGGAAAAAAAGTGGTAGAATTAATCACTCCAAAAGAAGAAAAAGCTAGAGGTTGCCAGTTTTCTCTATTTGTACATGGTTATGATAAAAAATTCTTTGATCTATTAACAGAAGAAGGGGTAATTGCCGATTGGAGAGAGCCTAATGTTATTAGAATTGCTCCCGTACCTTTATATAATAGTTTTACAGATATTTATAAATTTGGGAAAGCGCTAGAAAACGCCCTAAATAAACTTTCTTAGAAATGATGCAAACAGAAAAAAAACATATTCAAATTGCTGGAGCAGGATTAGTAGGATCATTGCTTTCACTTGTTCTAGCACAAAAAGGTCATAAAGTAGATATTTTTGAAGCCAGGTCAGATTCTCGAAAAGAGTCTGCTTACGCTGGGAAATCCATCAATTTGGCACTTTCTGATAGAGGATGGAAAGCATTGGATATTGTGGGAATATCTGATGAAATTAGAAAACATGCTATACCTATGTATAAGCGTGTAATGCATGCTGTTGACGGAAGTCTAACAGAGCAGTTTTATGGAATTGATGACCAAGCAATTTATTCTGTTTCTCGTGGAGGTTTGAATAATGCGATGATCACCTTGGCAGAAAAACACGAAAATGTCACTGTCACTTTTGATCATAAGTGTAGAGGGGTTAATTTAAAGGAAACGAGTCTAAAACTCACCAATACAGAAACTGGTGAAGAACTCACCAATCAATCAGATTTAATTTTTGGAGCAGATGGTGCATTCTCAAAAGTGAGAGCCTCTATGCAAAGAACAGATCGATTTGATTATCAGCAAGACTATATTGATCATGGGTATAAAGAATTAGAAATTCCAGCTAATCCAGACGGAAGTCATAAACTAGAAAAAAATGCTTTACATATTTGGCCAAGAGGGGAGTTCATGCTAATCGCTTTGCCTAATCTTGACGGTTCATTTACCTGTACTTTATTTTTACCTTTTGAGGGGGAAGAATCTTTTGAGCAATTAACAGACGATGTTAAAGTAATGGCATTTTTTAAAAAACACTTCCCAGATACTCTTGAGTTAATTCCAGATTTGATTGCAGATTATAATGAAAATCCTACCTCATCACTCTGTATTATCAGATCCTACCCTTGGGTAAGAAATAATACTGCCTTAATTGGCGATGCTTCTCATGCAATTGTACCTTTCTATGGGCAAGGAATGAATGCCGGTTTTGAAGATTGCACCGTTTTACACGAGATTATTGAAAGGGCAGCAGATAAAAATGATTGGGACGCAATCCTAGATCAATATCAAAAAGCTAGAAAAAGAAATGCGGATGCAATTGCTGATTTGGCATTGTATAATTTTATCGAAATGCGTGATAAAACTGCTGATGTAGAGTTTTTGCTCCGTAAAAAGATCGAAAAGAAAATGCTTAAAAACCATCCAGACAAATGGGTTCCACTTTATTCTATGGTCACATTTAGCCATACACCTTATGCAGATGCATGGGAAATAGGGATAAAGCAATCTAAGATTATGGATGAAGTAATGGCATCTTTTGAAAATATAGAAGCAATATGGGATAGCAAAGAGGTAGAAAACGCTATTCTTAATAGATTATAATTAAAAATGACTCTAGTTTTTTTTGGGGAAGTCGAATTAGATTATGTATGGTTTTAATTTACACACACTAATTTAAGCCCCCTTTTGAAGGGGGGAAGGGGGATGTTCTACAACGGAAACGGAATACTCAGAAAAGGAAACTGAACTTATAGGTAAATAACATCAAAATCGGTGTATTTTTAACAAGGATTCTGTATCAAAGTGAGTTAAGAAATGAGAAAAAAGCCTTATCGTTTTATAACAATAAGGCTTTTTTGTGAGTATGAATAGTTAGGACTATTTTTTTCTAACCCAAGTACGGGTACTATAGAAAAAACCGATATATCCTCGCACATTTAAGGTGTTTGCATCATCTTCGTCAACCCAGATTTTACATTTGTAATCTTTTCCAGATTTTGGGTCAAGGATTTTACCACCATCAAAAATATCGTCATTTTTTTTAAGATTTCTTAGGATTTCTAATCCAAGCATAGGTTTACCTTTTAAGTCGCCTTTACATTTTGTACATATTTCATTCCTTTTTGCAGGGTTTGAAATATGTGTAATTGCCCCAAAATATTCATTACCCCTTTTGGTGATGGTAATGGTAGAGTTTACTTTTTGAGTTTCAGGGTCAATATTATTCCATTCTCCAACAATGTTCTGTCCAAAAGAGGATTGAAATAATAAAAAGGCTAATAGGTTTAAAAATAAATTCTTCATAGTAACTGTTTTCATGATGAAAAAATACAAATAATCTACTAAATTTGAAAGAATTCAACGTGAAACATTAAACTTTATTACACAAAATTGAAGTTTTGTGAGAGAATAGAAAAGAAATCATTATGAAAATAGGAATCATCGGTTCTGGAAATATCGCTTTCCATTTGGCAAAAAAAATGGATGAAACAGGATATCAGATTAAAGAAATCTATTCTAGAAATCACGAGAATGCTCAAGAATTAGCTGATCTGGTCAATGCAAAGGCACTTAAAGATATACAAGATTTTTCGGAGAAATTACTTTTGTTTTTTTGTGTTCCAGATGATGTAATAGCCCATTTATCTCAGCAAATATCCGAAAGAGGAATACATATTCACTGTTCAGGAGCAACGGATATTTCCAGTTTACAATCAAGTAGAAAAGGTGTTTTTTATCCATTACATTCGTTTACTAAATCAAAAGAAGTTTTATTTGAAAAAATTCATATTCTAATTGAAGGAAGCGATGTAGAGGTAATCAATGAGTTAGAAACAATGGCTATGCGATTTTTGTCGGGAAATTCTATCATAGATTCTACCCAAAGATTAAAACTTCATTTGGCAGCGGTTTTTGCTTCAAATTTTTCAAATTTAATGATAGATTTTTCACAAGAAATATTAGAGAAAGAAGGTTTAAATCCTAAAATTATTCTTCCATTAGTAGAAGAATCTATTGAGAAACTAACAAGCCTTACCGCTTTTGAGGCACAAACGGGTCCAGCAAAAAGAAAGGACTTTAAAACGATAAAGAAACACCAAAGTATTTTAAAATCTTATCCAGAAGATTATCAAAATATTTATAAAATACTTAGTGATCAAATTATAAAAAGACATGGAGAATTTTAAAGAAACAATGAAGAATATCAGCACCTTTGTGTTTGATGTAGATGGCGTGCTAACAAATGGTAAAGTCATTATTATGCCCAATGGAGATCAACTCAGGGAGATGCATACCCGTGATGGTTATGCCATGAAATTGGCAATGGAAAAAGGTTATAAAGTTGCCATAATTACAGGCGGAAGGTCAGAATCTGTTCGAAAAAGAATGCATTATCTCGGGATTTATGATGTGTATCTTGGAGCTCATGATAAAATGGAATGTTTAAAGGATTTGATGGCTTGTTATGATATCCAACTAGAAGATTTAGCCTATATGGGGGACGATTTACCAGACTGGGAAGTAATGAAAGAAGTGGCTCTTCCAGCTTGTCCTAAAAATGCAGCAACAGAGATCAAGAATATCGCCACCTATATTTCTCCCTTGAATGGAGGAGAAGGTTGTGTAAGAGAATTCATAGAGCATGTAATGCGTACCAAAGGAGATTGGGAGGAAAATACAAAAATAGAGTCTCATTAACCTAGTTTTACGGATTTCATAAGTCTTTGAAAAGAACTTTAATTATATCAAACCCAAACTCCCAAAGGATTTGGTAAATTTGTGCAAACAATCATAAGTAAATGCAAACAAAACTCAACTCCATCACCGAAGCTTTAGAGGATATAAAGCATGGTAAAGTAGTTATTGTAGTGGATGACGAAAACAGAGAAAACGAAGGAGACTTCGTTTGTGCTGCAGAGAAAATAACTCCCGAAATGGTCAACTTTATGGCTATGCACGGTAGAGGTCTTATTTGTACCCCTCTTACTGAGCAAAGGTGTAAAGAATTAGACCTAGACCTTATGGTAGGGAAAAATACGGATCCCAATAACACTGCTTTTACCATTTCTGTAGATAAAGTAGGAGATGGGGTAACAACAGGGATTTCGGCATCGGATAGAGCGAAAACGATTCTATCTTTGGTGGACAAAACAACCAACCCTGAGAATTTATCTCGACCTGGGCACATTTTTCCTTTAAAAGCTAGAGAAGGAGGTGTTCTAAGAAGAGCTGGACATACAGAAGCCGCTATCGATTTAGCTAGAATGGCAGGCTTTGCTCCCGCAGGAGTGATTGTAGAGATCATGAATGAAGACGGAAGTATGGCTCGTTTGCCAGAACTTATGGATATAGCAAAGAAATTTGATTTAAAAATCATTTCAATTGAAGATTTAATATCCTATAGAATGGAAAAAGAAAGTTTAATCGAGCATCTTGAAACTGTTGAAATGCCTACAAAAGAAGGGAATTTCAAATTAGCAGCATTCGAGCAAATAAACAATGGAAAAAACCATTTAGCATTATATAAAGGTACATGGGACAAAGATGAACCTGTTTTGGTAAGAGTTCATTCCTCTTGTATCACAGGAGATATTTTTGGTTCTTGTAGATGCGATTGCGGTCCTCAGTTAGAAAAGGCGATGCAAATGATCGAAGAGGCAGGAAAAGGCGTTGTGGTATATATGAATCAAGAAGGTCGAGGGATTGGATTGGTAAATAAGTTAAAAGCCTATAAACTCCAAGAAGAAGGTTTTGATACCGTTGAGGCAAATCTAAAACTAGGTTTTAAAGGCGATGAAAGAGAATATGGAGTAGGAGCTCAGATTATAAAAGATTTGGGGATTTCAAAAATTCGATTAATGTCTAATAATCCTAGAAAAAGGAAAGGTTTGATTGGTTACGGATTAGAAATTGTTGAAAATGTTGCTATTGAGATAGAAAGTAACGAGTACAATGATTTTTATTTGAAAACAAAGAAAGATAAAATGGGGCATGAGCTCAAACAAGATTTTAAATAATACTGTAAACGGTATAAGAAAGTGAAAACATAAAAAAAGTGATCAGAAATTCAGATCACTTTTTTTTGATTTAACAAGGGTGTTTAAATCATGCTTTTATAAAGTTTTTCCCATTGAGGGAGTAAGTTTTTTGTTTCAAATTTTTGAGCAAATTGTCTGCTTTTCTCTATTTTTTTCTGAGATTCTTCTGGGTTATTGATAATCCAGTCAATCTTTTCTCGAATTTCAGCAATATTTTCGGTATTTACCAAGTGAGAATCAGGTCCGGCTGCCTCGGGGAATACTCCTTTGTAATTAGTAATTACAGGGCATTCAGAAAATAAAGCTTCAATGATAGGAATTCCAAAACCCTCCATTAGTGAAGGATAGATAAAGACTTTTGCCATTTGATAAATTCCTGCCAAATCTTCCATATTGTTAACTTCCGGAACAAAAACTCGATGTTCCATTTGAAGTCTTTCTATTTTATATTCTATTTTTTTCCAGTAACTTGTTTTCTTCCCAATAATGACTAATGGAAGGTCAGGTCTTTTGGCTATGGTATCTAATACTATCGAAATATTTTTACGTTCTTCAATAGTTCCTACGCAGAGAATAAAGTCTTTGGGTAGTTGATATTTTTCACGAATTTTTTCTTTAGTCTCACTATTTCTTTTTTCCAAGAAAGTAGGGTGACAGCTTTGATAGATTACGTCAATTTTGTTTTCATCTGCATCAAAGAAAGAAATTAAATCTTGTTTTGTAGTTTCGCTTATCGCAACAATTCTGTCTGCATTTTTACAGGCATGTGCCGTTTTACGTAGATAAATATTTCTATCTACTGATTGATACCACTCTGGATGATGAATAAAAATAGTATCGTGAATACTCACGACTGTTTTGGTTTTTTTTACTTTGCCAGTAGGAATTTCATTACTGAGTCCATGGAAAATGTCGGCACCCAAAGAATTAGCTTCTTTAAGGATTCTTGATCGTCTCCAATAAGACGGGAAATTTTTGGCGAGTCCTTTAGGTAAAATTTCTTTTACATTATTTTGGTTAAAGCTATATTGATGACTTTTTTTAGTATTAAATGCAAATAAGTTCCAAGATGGATTGCTTGTTGCAAGCATTTTGATTAAGTCTCTAGAGTAGTTTCCTAGTCCACTTGTGTTATGATAAGCTCTTTTAGCATCAAAGGCAATTTTCATCTAAAGTTAAATTTGTATTCTTTGTTCAAGTTGATTTCTGAATACAAAAATATAAAAAAGGGAGGCATAGCCTCCCTTTTTCTCGTTAAATTCCTATGAATTTTCTTTTTTTGTGAAAATATACCCTTTATGGTGATAATTTACGATAGAGTAATAAGTGAATACAGTAAATCGTATTATTTTTTATTCTTCATATCTTGTTGTTGTTTAAGCATGTCTTCCATTCTTCTTTGGAATCGGTTTCCACCACCACCTTCACCATTTGATCTTTTGGCTTTGTTGGCTTCTATTTTAGCAAGAATTTTTGCATCATTGGTGTTTTTTCTTATCCACCATTGTTGTCCAAAGGTCATTAAGTTGGCAATAAGGTAGTAGTAAGAAAGTCCAGAAGCATAAGAGTTCATTACCCCCAAGAAAATGATCGGCATAAAGTACATCATATTCTTCATCATCTTAGCTTGCTCATTATCTCCCATAGATGAAGTTTGCTGGTTGTAAATCATCTGTAAGAAAGAAGAACCTGCCATCAAAAGAGCAAACAAACTGATATGTGCCCCATAAAATGGAATTTCAAAAGGTAAATTAGCAATAACATCATAAGTAGATAAATCATCTGCCCAAAGGAAACTTTCGTGTCTAAGTTCTATAGATGCAGGGAAGAATCTAAATAAGGCAAAAAGAATAGGCATTTGAACCAAAAGAGGTAAACAACCACTCAAAGGACTCACCCCAGCTTTGCCGTAGAGTGCCATTTGTTCCTGCTGTTGTTTCATTTGGTCATCTGGATACTGTTCTTTTATTTTATCTAGTTGAGGTTTTAAAACCCTCATGGCTGCTGCCGAAGTGTATGATTTTTTGGTGAATGGGAATAAAGCCAATTTGATCACCAATGCCATAATAAAAATAATGATTCCATATCCCAGATTCCAACCTTCTAATAAGTGGAAAAGCTCAATAACCACGAAGCGGTTAATCCATCCGAAAATTCCCCAACCGAGATCTACAAGGTAATGAAAGTCTTTTTTGTAATCATTTAAAGTCTTGTAGTGGTTAGGTACAAAGTATAAATTGAAATCATAATTCAATTCCCTTTTGATCGGTAGAGCATAAGCTAAAGACATTTTTCTAACATAGTTAGTTTCTTCATCTTCATATCTTACAGTAGCAAGTTGTGCGTTTTTGATACTAGAATTAGGCTCAAATATGGTTGCAAAGAACTGATCCTTAAAAGCAATCCAATCTACACTTTCTATGGTTTCTTCATCAGAAGAAGACATTGATAACTCATCTACTCCCTCTCCAGTTTCGTTATAGTAAACAGAACTATAATTTCTTTCGTTAGAAACAGATTTCTCTTGTCTAGGTGCATCTATTTGAAAATTCAGCTTAGCTTGAGAATCCATCGTTAATTGATTTTCTAAACCAGTTGAGCTAATTTGGAAAGCCAATCGATAGTCATCTTTTTTCAAAGAATATTTGAAATAAACCGTAGCTCCTGTTGCATCTTTATAACTTAATGCAAGGATTTGGGCATCATCTGTTTTTTGCTCCTGAGCTTGGAAATACATATCTTGAGTATGTACTTTCTTTCCTTGCTGTGCATAAACTAAATCAAAAGCAGATTTATCTTTATGGATGAGGTTTACAGGCTTTTCTTCCCAAGTAGTATATTCTTTTAGGTATGCAGAAACCACACGTCCCCCTTTGGAATCGATCTCTATCTTTACTTTTTCGTTCTCTAAAGTATAGATAGTGCTTTCTTGAGCAACAGTTTGCCCATTAGAATCTACAAGGGCAAATGGAGTACTAGAAACAGATTCTTCTGCTTTATTTTCTACCGTTTTACTTGTATTGGCTTCTTGTGTTTGTTCTGTTTTGTCTTTAGGATTTTCTTTTTCTTGATCATCCGAAAATGCATATTGCATCCATATAAGAATCACTCCAATGAGGACCATTCCTACAATTGATGATTTGTCAAATCCTTTGTTTTGATTGTTTAGCATAGTCTAGTTTTTGTATTCGATAGCTGCTTTTACAAATTCGATAAATAATGGATGTGGCTTTTCCACTGTACTTTTATATTCTGGGTGAAACTGTACTCCCACAAACCACGGATGATCTGGGATTTCTACAATTTCTACCAAGTCTGTACTCGGATTTAATCCTGTTGGATTCATTCCTTTAGCAATAAACTCTTCACGGTATTGGTTATTGAACTCAAAACGGTGTCGGTGTCTTTCTGTGATATCCGTTTCTTGGTAAGCCAAGTGAGCCTTTGAACCAGGCTCTATTTTACAAGCACAAGCACCGAGTCTCATCGTTCCTCCCATATTTGAGATATTCTTTTGCTCTTCCATAATGCTGATCACAGGTTGTGGAGTATCTGGATTGATTTCAAGACTATGAGCTTCATTATACCCAAGGACATTTCTGGCAAATTCAATAACCGCCATTTGCATTCCAAGGCAAATTCCGAAATAAGGAATTTTATTTTCACGAGCATATTGTACCGCTACTAATTTTCCATCAATTCCTCTTTCTCCAAATCCTGGAGCCACCATAATTCCGTGTGTTCCTTGGAGCTGTTCTATGGTGTTATCAGCTGTTAAAGATTCAGAATGCAACCAGTTAATTTTCACTTTTACCTGATTATGTGTTCCTGCGTGGATAAATGCTTCCGAAATGGACTTATAGGCATCTTGAAGTTCTGTATATTTTCCTACGATAGTAATATTTACTTCATCATTCGGATTTCTTAATTTGGTTAAGAAATCATTCCATTTAGTAAGGTCAACAGGTTTTCCTTTCGGTAAATTTAGTTTATCTAAAACTACCTCGTCTAAGCGTTCTGCACGCATAAGATTAGGGACATCATAAATCGTATCGGCATCCAAGGACTCAATTACTTGTTCTGTTTTTACATTACAGAAAAGTGCCAATTTTCTTTTGATATCATCAGTAAGTTCATGCTCTGTTCTACACACCAATACATCGGGTTGAACCCCACTTTGTTGAAGCATCTTAACAGAGTGCTGAGTGGGTTTTGTTTTCAATTCCCCAGCTGCATTTAGGTATGGAATCAAGGTAAGATGTACCACAATACAATCTCCTTCTTTTTCCCAAAGCATCTGACGCATACTTTCTATATATGGTAGCGATTCTATATCTCCAACAGTTCCTCCAATTTCTGTGATAACAATATCATAGTCACCACTTTCTCCAAGAATTTGGATAAAGTTTTTGATTTCATTGGTAATATGAGGGATAATTTGAACCGTTTTTCCCAAGAAGTCCCCACGTCTTTCCTTTTCAATAACTGTAGAATATATTCTACCTGTGGTTACATTATTAGACTGAGAAGTTGGCGTATTTAAAAAACGCTCGTAATGTCCTAAATCTAAATCCGTCTCTGCACCATCATGGGTTACATAACATTCTCCGTGTTCATAAGGATTAAGTGTTCCTGGGTCCACATTGAGGTAAGGGTCAAGTTTTTGAATCGTAACCGAGTACCCTCTACTTTGCAGAAGTTTTGCCAAAGAAGCAGCGATAATCCCTTTTCCAAGTGATGAAGTTACCCCTCCCGTGACAAAAATATATTTAGACTGAGCCATCTTTTTCTTTTTTAAAGTCACGCAAAATTATGACAAAAAAATGTGCTATCAGAATTCTCATCTTAGATTTTTATAGAGAATAGAATTTTTATCCTTCTGTCAGTTCAAGTGAATTTTCTACAGAACAACGAAAGAAAATTTTTATTGAGAATCGAATATTGGTTTAATTACAAATTAAAATGGGTAAAATCCCCCCTTTGAAGTAAAGCCAAACTTTGAACATCAAACGGTAGAGTATTTACTATGGTAATACCGATTACTTTTGGACACTTCCCCAACTGATTTTTCACTTTGCCAAACCCATTAGGATTTATGTGGTTCTTTGTGATAAACAAATCTTTAATAGTCATCTTTACAGTTATTATTTAGGGTTTCTAAAACCTGTAATTCGTAAATCTCATCAAAAAATGATATATAAACATCAATATTTTTATAGCCATCTTTTATGAGTGAGTAAGATTTATTTAAAGATTCACACATCTTGCCTTTCTTATTAATTTCTTCAAATAAGAGGGCCTTATAGAAATATGTTTCGGAAGATTTGGGCCAAATTATTAAAGAACTATTATAAAATTTTAATGCCTCATCATAACGCATTAATGAATGAAGTGTTCTTGCTTTTTGAAAATACATTTGGTGAGTGATCCATTCTTCCGTATATTGAGATAACAAGCTTGAAATTGCATCATCAAAGTTGATTAATGCCAATTCATGTTGATTTAAGTTTTTGTAACAAAGACCAATAGCGTAAGAAACATGATCGTCTCCTACAAATGCGACATTATCTTTGTGATATTCTTTATATTTTTTTAAATGGAATAAGGCACGTTTATAATCTTTGAAATAATACAAAAGTACCCACCCAAAATATCCATCAACTTCTGGGTCAATTTGAGCTGCTTTGTTCAGATGTTTAAAAGCTTGTTGATAATTTCCATTTTTTAAATCTTGAATTGAAGCGTAACGATAAATTTCACCATATTTCAACCTTTTATCTCCGTCTATACTATTTAGGCCTTTTCTAATAAAATAGTCACCTTTTTGTTCTAACCCATGCCATTTAAGTTTATTACCTATTAATAATTCAAAATGGAAAAAGGGTTTTGGGTAGGTAAGGTATAATATTGTAAGTATTATTATGAAAGATATAATAATACCCATTAATAATTTAAGTATCCTTTTTATAATTTTCATTTTGGCAATATATTAATTAGTTGTCCATCCTTTATTTTAAATGTTAAAAACATAAAGGAATTAACATTGTTTCCTTTCTCATTCACTCCTGGATTCCAATCATCCAATGTCTTTGTGATTGTTAAAATTTGGTCTATAATATCTGGGTTTAAGTCTATGGGTAGGTAATCAAAGTTTAATGTTTTATATCGAAAATTTCCAGTTCTTCCATGGCAATTAATGTCAAAAAAAACGGTAATTATCCCAGAGCGATTGGTGCCATTTTTAACAGGAATATATTGTTTATCGAAAATTTTGGAAATCGCAAATAGTTCACCTTCATAAGAAAGTTCGGTGTAATAATAAGGATATTTTATACCAAGACCACACAAGGAATATCTATCATTTGAACAGCTGTAAAGTAAAATGAATAAAATATTGGTAAAAATTATTCTCTTCATAGAAAATTTCATATAATCTGATTGCACAACGGGTTAATTGGATGTTGGATATAAAGTAAACTTTAGAAGTTCATTGTTTATTCGTAAGTCAATTTAAAAATTCCATTTCGGATGAATATCGTATCATTTTTGTCAATTCTATTAATCATTTTAGCCTCAAATCTTCCAAATAAGATGGGTGCTCCATCTAAATTGAAAAAAATAAACTGGAATAGTAAAATTTTTATGTTAAAAGTTTAATTATTAGGTTAATGATTGATTTTATTCGTTATGGATAGCTATAGCTTATTTATGTTTTTTTAATCTGAGTAGCTTTGTTTCTTTTACCATCCACCATCACCACAGAATTTTAGTCTTGTATCAGCTGGAGTGTCATTTTTAATCAGTAAGATATATCTACCTGCAAATTTTTTAAATCGTCCTGTCGGAATAATTTCATATTTAGAATTTGTTTTTGCCCTTTTGTGAAAGCGTTTAAATAATTCATTAGCCCTTTTCTTAGGCACAGAAAAAGTGAAGTTATTTGCTTTAGTAAATTCGGGCAGCACCTTGCTATCGCCTATAAATGAGTTTTTATATTCTGAATGACAAAGGATAACTTTACGGTAAAAATTTGAAGACTGAGTATTGTTTAATATCCTAGAAAATGAACTCGTCGTGTTAAGTGTATGATATTTAACGAACTTACCATAAAAATTCCCGTCTTGAGTCATTCCAGTTTTCATTGTGAAATGAACATTCTCGTACCATTTCATATTTGTCAAATCCAACCTTCTATCTTCATCTTTGGTTGTGATATCGGAGAACATAATATAGTTCAATTCTAAAAAATCGTTATGATTTATTTTTTTTGCAGTAAAGCCCTATTTGTACTGAAATAGTTCTTGAAATCTTTCTTGATTCTATAACAATTCTCACTCTTTGCTATTGAATTATTTAATGTTTTAAAATTATTCAAACTCATTTTATTATAATACCCAGAAATAATGGGTTCTATCCTATTTAAGTAACTTCTAAATTCGGGAATTGAGTCAATATTTCTTTTTAATAAGTCTCTTATGGCGTAATTCCAATCAGAATGAAAACTGTAATGATCAATTCCATAAAATTTAAACTTCTTCATTTTATAGACTTGTCTTGCTTTTTTAAGAAAAAAAACAAAATTCTCATAGGTTTTAGAGAGAACAAGTTGACATAAAAAATTTTCATCGCCTGTTTCTAAATATCGATTAATGATATAAGCTGTAACATGCCCAGATTCGATAAACACATTCCTTACATTTCTGTCTAAAACATAAAATTCCAAAAGTTGAATATCAATATCCCTACCTGATTTTTGAAAGTGATATTCATCTGATAAATAAAAGACATCTTTTTCTAATGAAACTTTATGTATCAATGCAATTGAGTCTTGCCCATTAGTTGCAAAAATCTTAACAAACAACACTACTAGTACATAGTATCTCATACTCAATATATTTAATTCCCCTTATAAATTAATGTAGGGGTGAATGTTTCATAATTTTGAAAGATTTACATTGTTCCAGTACAAGCACCTTTTGGTGCTCTAATTACACCTGCTCTGTTACAATAACCTTTTCTATGAGCTCTACGGCATGAGTTTTTTCTACTACATCCGATTGACAAATACGCTCCTCCTTTTACATTTTCCATTTCGCTATTGCTCAATGTATGCATTTTGTTTGTTTCAAAGTTCAGTTTTGATTTTGATTATTTGTTCATAATAATGATTTACAATATTTCCCTACTATCGTATAAAGATCCAACGACAAATTTTCCTTTTTCAATCCGCTAAAATTGATTGACAGAAATTTACAAACGACAAATAAATATTTACATTGTCTAAATTGAAAAAAAGAAAAAGGAATAACCAAATTTTTGTGTTAAAAGTTTTGATTTTTAGATGAATGGTTAATTTTGTTAGCTGAATAAATAACTATAATTTATTTATGTTTTTTTAATCGAATAGTTTGTTTCATTCTACCATCCACCATCACCACAGAATTTTAGTCTTGAATCAGCTGGGGTGTCATATCGTATTAACAAAATACCTGCATGCTTAAATCTTTTGTATCTCCCAATTGGGATAAACTCGTACTTCGAGTTTGTCTTAGCTTTTTTATGAAATCTCCGAAATTTTCTCTCTATTTTGTATTTCTTGTATTGGTGGGTAAAGTTGTTGGTAGTTTTATAATCAGACGGCTCATTATACATCCTTTGATAAGAATTTACATAATCCGAGTGGCACAAAAAAACATTATTCTTAAAAAACGACGAATCTAGATCATTTAATATTCTTGAAAAACTTCCCTGATAATTCATTGTATGTGCTTGACCTACTTGCGCGAAACAATTATCATTGTTTTGTATTAAATTCTCCATTGCATAATGAACATTATCTAGCCATTGATTATTTGTTTCTAAAGTCCTTTCCTCTTCAAGGCTTCTTGCCACCTCTGAAAACAATATATACTCAATGGTTTTGAAGTCTTGTTCATTCATTTTATTTTTTAAGTATTTCTTCTTTTGGTTAAAAAAAACATTAAATCTTTCGTGTAAACTATAACATTTGTTTGGACTAACAATACTATCTTCTAAAGTTTTGAAATTGTTTAAGTTAAGTGATTCATAGTACACTATCATCGGTTTGATTTCTTTGGTGAAATATGTGAATTCTGGAAGGGAATCCACATATTTATTCAGGATATGATCTATGGTATAATTCCAGTCCGAATGAAAGGAATAAACATCTAATCCATAAAATTTAAACTTTTTTTGTAGGTTTAGTTTTCTTGCCTCTTTGACAAAGTGTACAAAATTCTCACCCACTTTGGCATGTAGTAACCTACACAACCATTTGTTTTCACCAGATTCCAGATATTGGTTCATAAGATAAGCGGTACTATGCCCCATCTCAATAAACACATTTTTTACGTTCCTATGAAGTACATAAAACTTCAGAAGTTCGCTATCAATTAGCCTTGCTGAGTTTTGAAAATGGTGCTCATCGTGCAAATAGAACCCATTTTTCAGCAGAGGGATTTTGTTTAAGAAGGTGATACTGTCTTGCCCAAAAGTCAATTGAAATACAAAAAGAAATATTGTCCAAAATTTCATTTTAATTTTTTTTAATTAATTTTTAGCGAAAGCCTATCCTTATTTCGTCATCTACCATTTGTGGTATTAATTTACCCACTGTACAATGTCGATACGTTGTTAATATCAGTTACGAATGAAGTGAAATAAGTGAGTCACATTAGCAAATAATCGGTATTATGCATTATGTTTTTTTCAAAATTTAGTTTTGATTTTTTGTATAAAACAAATATTTTCAATTACCCTCCTCTATAATTAAAGGACTGTTAATTACAACGACAAATGAATAATTTTGTTGTCTAAGCTAAAAAATGCAATAGCCTAATTTTTCGTTGTACCCTCCAAACACGACATAAAGCCATATCATTAAACCTTTAAACGTCAAACGATAGTGTATTTACTATGGTAATACCAGTTACTTGCTAAAATTACTCACTTATAGCACTGTGTTCATAATTGAGCTTTAACAATGTGTAGGTATTATACCTATGGATAAATTAACTTAGAAATGGTATAAGATGTCAAAAATGATTACTTTTGTGGAATTGCTCCAAAGCGGAGTTTTTGAATCATAACAAAAGTACATTGCGATATGAAATGAGCTAAGGAATACTTTGGGTCTAAAACCCAAGAAAAACTTAGTGAATTCCATCTGACAATAACTAACAAAAACATTAGCAGATGAAAATATTAGTATGTATCAGTCATGTTCCTGATACGACATCAAAAATTAATTTCACAGGTGATAACCAATCACTTGATGCCAATGGGTTGACTTATGTAATCAATCCTTATGATGAGTTTTCACTAACAAGAGCTTTAATGCTCAAAGAAGAGAAAGGAGGAAGCGTAACCGTACTTCATGTAGGAGATGCTACCACAGAACCTACTTTGAGAAAAGCTTTAGCAATAGGTGCCGATAGCGCCGTAAGAATAAATGCAGAAGCTAAAGACGGAGCTTCAGTTGCCAAATCAATTTCAGACTATCTTTCTGGTGAGTCTTATGATATTGTGTTTATGGGAAGAGAATCTATTGATTACAATGGAGGAATTGTTCCAGGAATGGTAGCAGCGATGTCAAATATGCCATTTGTAAATGCTTGTGTAGGTCTTTCTGTAGATGGAGACTCGGCAGAATTGTTGAGAGAAATAGACGGAGGAAAAGAAACTGTAAAAGCTAAATTACCAGTGGTATTGGGAGGTCAAAAAGGACTTGTAGAAGAAAAGGACTTGAGAATTCCTTCAATGAGAGGAATCATGATGGCTAGAAAAAAGCAGTTGGCAGTAATAGAAGGAAACAATGAAACCAAAGTAGCAATCAATAAGTTTGAAAAGCCAGCAGGAAAAGCAGCTTGTAAAATGATTGATGCTAATGATATGGATACACTTGTAGAATTACTCCATTCTGAAGCAAAAGTTCTTTAATCAACCCTTTATAAAAGTAAAAATATGTCTGTATTAGTATATGTAGAAAACTGGGAAGGAAACTTTAAAAAATCTTCCTTTGAATCAGTAAGCTATGCTTCTCAAATTGCCCAAAATAAAGGTGTAGATTGTATAGCAGTCGTTTTCGACACAAAAGAAGCCGTAGAAGTATTAGGAAAATATGGAGCCAACAAAGTGGTTCATATCAAAGGAGGGTTCGAGACTTTCGAGAACGGATCTTTTGCAAAGGCTATAGAAAATATTGCCAATACAAATACTTCGGATATCGTAGTGATTTCTGGAACCAATAACGGAAAAATGCTCGCTCCAACTATTGCAGTTGGTTTAGAAGCAAGTATTATTACCAATGCAATTGAAGTTCCTTCAAGCGTATCTCCATTGACCGTGCAAAGAAAAGCTTTTTCAAATAAAGCTCTTGTAGAATACACTTCAGAGACAGCTAAAACGGTTCTTACACTAGCTCCAAACAATGTAGGAATCACAGAAAATACCGTTGATACTTCAGTAGAAGAAATGAGCCTTTCGGCAGAAGGAAAAATGATGGAAATTGTGTCTGTAGATAAAGCTACAGGATCAATTCCATTGCCAGAAGCAGAGCTTGTAGTATCTGGAGGAAGAGGATTAAAAGGAGCCGAAAATTGGCACTTAATTGAAGAATTGGCACAAGAACTTGGAGCAGGAACCGCTTGTTCTAAGCCCGTGGCAGACCTTGGTTGGAGACCTCACCATGAGCACGTAGGACAAACAGGATTGGCAATCAACCCTGAGTTGTATATCGCTGCAGGAATTTCTGGAGCGATTCAACACCTTGCTGGAGTTTCTTCTTCAAAAAATATTGTGGTAATCAACACCGATGCCGAAGCACCTTTCTTTAAAGCTGCAGATTACGGAATCGTAGGAGATGCTTTCGAAGTTCTTCCAAAGCTAACAGAAGCCATAAAGAAATTTAAGGCAAAAGCTTAGTTTTTTGAAAATAAAAGAAAATTCCTGCTGTTTTCTCGGCAGGAATTTTTATTTTTATTAGAATGAAAAAAATTCCTTTAAATATAAGTGCTATTCAGTATAGCCAATCACAAAACGGAGCTTTTGCCTTAATCCTAAAAGAAGTAGATGGCGAAAGAAACCTCCCAATAGTGGTAGGTCCTTTTGAAGCACAATCCATTTCCATAGCCATGGAAAAAGAAATCATGTTACCAAGACCTTTAACACATGATTTGATGGCAAACCTATTGGAAATGTACAAAATAGAGGTAGAGGAAGCCATTATCTTTGCTTATCAGGATAATCTGTTCTATTCCAAGCTTATTTTAGTAAAAGACGGAGAAAAACAGGAATTAGAGTGTAGAACTTCCGATGCCGTTGCTATTGCCATTCGTGTGAACGCACCCATTTATACTTTTGATGAAATTCTCAACCAAACCACCATTTTCTTAGATGAAGAGGAAGAAGAGGAGGAAGAAGAAATTATCGAAATTCATATAGAAGGACTTTTTGATGAAGCTCCAGAACAAGAGGTAAATATGGAGAATATGGAGCAGGAATTATTGGAAATTGCACTCCAAAAAGCCATAGAAGATGAGGATTTTGAAACGGCAGCGAAACTCCGTGACCTCATCAATAAAAGAAACAACTAAATCCACCCAATGAAAAATTTTGACTTAAAAAAAGTCTCCCTTTTATTACTTTTTCTAAGCTTTTTTACTCTTTCTTTTTCAGCAACTGCTCAAATAGAAGGTCGATGGAGATTTGAATCGATCAAAAACCAAGAAGGAAAATCACTGTCTAATGTGAGTTTAAAAGATTCTTTGGTTTTTAAAAACAATTTTTTTGAATATGCTTTGGCGTCCAAAGATCTACATGCCAAGGGCGATTATCATATCGATGGAAACAGATTGATTTTCCACTATTCGCAACCCAATGATACCACAAGAATCTATCAGTATTCTATAAAAAATAAAATGTTGAATCTTCAAGAAGGAAATACCACTTTTAGATTTGCATCTATCAAGACTCCTATTTCTATTTTGGAAGAAAATCGAGGGATTTTTTCAAAAATTGGAAAAGGAATTTTGGGAATCTTAATGATCGTTTTCTTTGCTTTTTTACTCAGTAGAGACCGTAAAAGTATTGATTGGGCATTAGTAGGAAAAGGAATTGTTTTACAAATAATAATAGCCTTTTTGGTCTTAAAAGTTGGCTTTGTAGCCCATGTTTTTGATACAGTGAGTAAGTTTTTTGTTGAGGTTATTAATTTTACCAATGCTGGAGTAGGCTTCTTGTTTAACTCATGGGTAGATGGACAACTAGATAACGGACTGGTGAATTTTGCAGTAAAAGTACTTCCAACAATCATATTCTTCTCTGCCCTTACCTCCTTACTTTATTATATGGGAATACTCCAAAAAATAGTTTATCTCCTTGCTTGGGCAATGAAAAAAACACTCGGTCTCTCGGGTGCAGAAAGCCTCTCGGCAGCAGGAAATATCTTTTTGGGTCAAACAGAATCACCATTTTTAGTAAAACCCTTTATTGCAGGGATGACAAAATCTGAAATTATGAGCCTCATGACTGGAGGAATGGCAACCTTAGCAGGAGGAGTTTTGGCAGCCTATATCGGGTTTTTAGGAGGAACAGACCTTGAAATGCAAGTGTTTTTTGCAAAACACCTTTTGGCAGCCTCAGTAATGTCTGCTCCAGCAGCCATTGTTGCCGCAAAAATTATAGTTCCAGAAACAGAAGAATTTGACAAGGAACTTAAAGTTTCTCAAGAAAAAATAGGAAGTAATGCCTTAGAAGCCATTAGTAATGGTACTACCGACGGAGTAAAACTTGCAGTAAATGTAGGAGCGATGTTGCTTGTTTTTACCGCTCTTATAGCCATGGGGAATTATTTACTAGGAGATATTATAGGAGCAAAAACAGGGCTAAACGAAGTTATTGCCACCAATACTCAATATAACGTTTTTAGTTTTCAATTTTTGGTAGGATATATCGGAGCACCCATTGCTTGGATGGTAGGAGTACCTTCTGAAGATATCGTTATGGTAGGACAGCTTTTGGGAGAAAAAACCATTCTAAACGAATTTTATGCCTACAAAACACTGGGAGAAATGAAAGATGCAGGAGTTTTTACTTATGAAAGATCCATCATTATTGCTACTTATATTCTCTGTGGATTTTCAAATATTGCCTCTATCGGAATCCAAATAGGAGGAATCAGTGTATTGGCACCAAATCAAAAAACAACTTTATCCAAATTGGGAGTTTATGCCTTAATAGGTGGTACTTTTGCCTGTTTATTCACGGCGGCCATTATTGGAATGATCATATAAAAAAATAGATTATGAAGAATATAACAACCCTAACAGATTTTATTCTTAGCAGACAAAAAGAACATCAAAATGCTTCGGGTTCTTTTTCTAGAATTATGAATGATATTGCACTTGCAGGAAAAATCATTCATCGTGAAATAAATATGGCAGGGCTTACAGAGCTTCTTGGAGCAGTAGGAAACACCAATGTGCAAGGAGAAGAACAGCAAAAACTAGATGTTTATGCAGATAATCAATTTATTCGTTCAATGCACTTGGGAGGTCAAATAGCCGCAGTAGCGAGCGAAGAACAAGATGATATTATCGCTTTTGAAGATCGAAAAGATGCCAAATATATCATTGCTTTCGATCCTTTAGATGGTTCTTCTAACATTGATGTAAATATTCCAGTGGGAACTATTTTTTCTATCTATAAACGAACAAGAACAGGACTTGCAACCACAGAAGAATTTTTAAGACCAGGGAAAGAACAAGTTTGTGCAGGTTATGTGATTTACGGTTCTTCTACCATGATGGTTTATACCACAGGGCATGGAGTAAACGGATTTACTTTAGATTCTACCATTGGAGTTTTTGTTCTTTCTCACCCAGATATAAAAATAGCGAAAGAAGGAGGAATTTACTCAATCAACGAAGGGAATTTCCATTTGTATGATAAAGGGTATCTTAATTATATTAACTATTGTAAGGAACTACAAGAAGATGGAAAAAGATCTCATACAGGACGATTTATAGGTTCTTTAGTAGCAGACTTTCATAGAAATATGCTCAAAGGAGGAATCTTTATCTACCCAGGAACAAAAACATCGCCAAAAGGAAAACTAAGACTTATATATGAATGTAATCCTATTGCGATGATTGCAGAACAAGCAGGAGGGAAGTCTTCAGATGGAGAACAATCTGTAATGGATATTCAACCCACAGAACTTCACCAGAGAATACCTTTCATTGTAGGTTCAGCCAATAAAGTAGATAAACTTTTAACTTTTTTATAGGATCTCTTAATTTAGGTGAGTTAAAAGTTGAATTTTATTTAGAAAAGTAAGGAATTATAAGTAAAAATAACCATTTCTTATATCTTCCTTGAAACAATACTTTCCTTATTGTTCAACGAAATTTTTTAACTTAGCATTCTGAAAAAATAAATACTGCGATATATGGAGCGTTTAGACTTTGAAAAACCAATTTTGGAATTGGAAGAGCAATTGGAAAATGCCAAAAAAATTGGTTCTGATGCAGGTGTTGATGTAGATGATACAATTACGAATCTCCAAGCTAAATTGGAGGAAGTAAAAAAAGATATATATGGAAATCTTTCAGCTTGGCAACGAGTACAGATTTCTAGACACCCAAAAAGACCTTATACTTTAGATTATATTGAAGCCTTAACAGGTGGAGATTTTATAGAACTCCATGGGGATAGAACCGTAAAGGATGATAAAGCCATGGTAGGAGGATGGGGAACCTTAGACGGAAAACCCGTGATGTTTATTGGTCAGCAAAAAGGGAAAAATACCAAAATGCGCCAGTATCGTAATTTCGGAATGGCAAATCCTGAAGGGTATAGAAAAGCTTTGCGTTTGATGAAAATGGCGGAGAAATTTAATAGACCCGTTGTTTGTTTGATTGATACTCCAGGAGCTTATCCAGGTCTTGAAGCAGAGGAAAGAGGACAAGGAGAAGCCATTGCCCGAAATATCTACGAAATGGCAAAACTTCGTGTACCTATTATCTGTGTGATTATTGGAGAAGGAGCCTCAGGTGGAGCCTTGGGAATAGGTGTAGGAGATAAAGTAGTAATGCTAGAAAACTCTTGGTATTCTGTAATTTCTCCTGAAAACTGTTCTACCATTCTTTGGCGTTCTTGGGATTTTAAAGAACAAGCTGCCGAAGCATTAAAATTGACTTCTACAGACATGTCAAACAATAATCTAGTAGATCACGTATTACCAGAACCACAAGGTGGAGCACACTATGATTACGAGACTACTTTCGAAACAGTGAAAAATTACCTTATTGGTGAAATTGATAATCTTTCTAAAATAGAGATCAGCAATTTAGTCAATCAAAGAATTGAAAAATTCTGTGATATGGGAGTGGTACAAGAATAATTAACTTGTAAAAAGTTAATTTCTTGGAATAAAAAATCCTTCTTTTACAGTAAAGAATGAACAATATAAGCCCCTTTATTTAAAAGGGGTTTTTTAGTTTTTTTGATCTATTATATTGTTTATTTACATACTGGTATAGTTTCTTTAGAAATTTCGGGATATGCTCTGTAATTCAAATTTTTTGTTTCTTTTCAGGGGTTTTTACTTTGTGTAGCATTCCCCTCGCCCCTTTCAAAGGGGCATTATAGCAGTGAGTAATAAACACCCTAAACGGTATAACACCATAAATGGTATAAAATCTTCATAAATGGCAGAGATACTTCTAATAACTCCACCTTTTACCCAGCTGAATACGCCCTATCCTGCAACTGCTTATTTAAAAGGCTTTTTGAATACCAAAGGCATAGATTCTCGCCAGATGGATTTGGGAATAGAGACAATATTGCGGCTTTTTTCAGCACAATATTTGACTGAAATTTTTGAAATAGCTGAGTATAATTTTGAGGATTTTTCCGAAAATGCCCAGAGAATTTTTTTTCAGAAAGAACAATATCTACAAAGTATTGATGCTGTTATATCCTTTTTGCAAGGGAAAAACTCGGCTATAGCCAGAAAAATTTGCCAATTAAATTATTTACCTAAGGCTTCTCGATTTGATCAACTTGAAGATTTAGATTGGAGTTTTGGAAATATGGGAATTCAAGATCGAGCAAAGCATTTGGCTACTTTGTATCTTGAAGATTTATCCGATTTTATTGTAGAATGCATAGATCCAAATTTTGGATTTAGTCGTTATGCAGAAAAGCTGGGTTTGAGTGCCAATTCTTTTGATGAAATTTATCAATTTTTGCAATCTGATCTTAGTTTCGTTGAGCAAATTTCTATAGACCTTTTGGAAGAAGCAATTCAAAAGCATCAACCCAAATTACTCACCATCTCTATCCCTTTTCCTGGGAATTTAATCCTTGCTTTGCGTTTTGGAGCTTATGCTAAAAAGAAATACCCAAATATGGTTATTTCTATCGGGGGAGGATTTCCTAATACAGAACTCAGGAGTCTAAAAGACACTAGAGTGTTTGATTTTGTAGATTTTATCACACTGGATGATGGGGAATTACCTGTAGAGCTTCTTTATCAATTTGTAAAAAGTGAGAAGAAGAAAAGCAATTTTCCTTTTAAAAGAACTTTTTATGAAGAAAACGGAAAAGTAGTTTATTGTAATAAATCTGAACAAAAGGATTATCGGATGTCTGAAACGGGTACACCCGATTATACAGATTTACCCTTGGATCAATATATTTCTGTAATAGAAGTGGCAAACCCAATGCACAGTTTATGGAGTGATGGGGTATGGAATAAGCTGACCATGGCACATGGTTGTTATTGGGCAAAATGCACATTTTGTGATACATCCTTAGACTATATCAAAACATATTATCCGCTGAAAGCAAAAATTTTGGTAGATAGAATGGAAGAATTAGTAGCGCAAACTCAAAATACAGGTTTTCATTTTGTAGATGAAGCGGCACCACCAATTCTTATGCGAGAGTTGGCATTAGAAATACTCAAAAGAAGGTTGCAAGTTACATGGTGGACCAATATCCGATTTGAAAAAAGTTTTAGCCAAGACCTTTGTACGCTTCTTGCGGCTTCAGGTTGTATTGCCGTTTCAGGAGGTTTGGAAGTGGCTTCTGATAGATTATTAAAACTGATTAATAAAGGGGTAACCGTAGAGCAAGTAGCTCAAGTAACCCAAGCTTTTACAAAAGCAGGAATAATGGTGCATTCTTATTTAATGTATGGCTACCCTAGCCAAACAGAACAAGAAACTATTGATAGCTTAGAGCTCGTTCGGCAAATTTTTGAACTGGGCATTATTCAGTCTGGTTTTTGGCATCAGTTTGCATTAACAAGTCACTCGCCCATAGGGAAAACTCCCGAAGAATATGGAATCCTTCCAAAGAAAGAAGAAATTCTTTTTGCCGATAATGATGTTCAATTTGAGGATTCTACAAGAATAGATCATTCCAAGTTTAGTTTTGGACTCAAAAAATCTATTTATAATTATATGCATGGAGTAGGTTTTGATTTCCCAATTCAAGAATGGTTTGATTTTCCAATTCCACAAACCACCATTGCACCCCAATTAATAGAATCGTATTTAGAAAAAGAAACTTTTCATGTCATAAAGCCCACCCAAAAAGTAATTTGGATAGGGCAAATTCCTTTTGTATCCCATCATTCTAAAAAGAAAAAAGGGAACGTCTTTGAAAGTATTCAGCTTCATTTTTATCTACCTAATGGTAAGGTTTCTATTTCTTTCGACAAGGAAATAGGAGTGTGGTGGGTGGCAAAACTCTCTGATTTAAGTCCTCAAAACGAAAAGAAAACAACATTTTCTCAGTTAAAAAGCTCATTTGACTTACCCAATCAAGATTTCGAAATGATGTGGTATTCTAAATCTGTAAACAAATTGAGATCTTGTGGTCTACTTGTTCTGTAGATGGTAATAAAATTTTTAGTTTGATGGCTTCTATACACTATACAATTCAATATTTGTAAGGTAAATAATACTATTTCTGGTATTAATCTTTCAATAAAAGATATCTCGATACATTACTGGAAATCAATTGTGATGTAGTGAGAAAATGTGATTGATTTTAGCACATAATCAGTAAAAATGATGTTTTTTTGCAAATAATTGAAAAGCTTTTATAGAATAAGACCTCTAATGTAAAAAAATGCTATACATTTGGCACAAATTATTTTTTTATGGAAACAGGAACAGTAAAATTCTTCGATAATTCGAAAGGATTTGGATTCATCAAGCCAGAGAATGGTGGTAAAGATGTATTCGTGCACATCAATGGACTTATTGATGAAATTCAAGAAGGTGACAAAGTAAGCTTTGACGTCGAAGAAGGTCGTAAAGGACCGAATGCAGTAAACGTGAAAGTGATTTAATCATAGATCTTTTTTATTTTTATTGAATAGAGCCCGTCCAGAGTTTGGATGGGCTTTTTTTTTGCAATATTTTATATGAATTTTACTATTTTTGATTTATGAAAAAATACAAAACTGCTCAAGATTTTTACGACTCTCAAGAAAAAGGAATCAAGCTTTTTTCACAAATAAGACAAATTTTATTGGATACAGAACTGGAAGAAACAGTCAAATGGGGCGTTCCTTGCTATGTTATCGGTAAAGGAAATGTAGTAGGAATTGCAGGATTTAAGAATTATTTGGCAGTATGGTTTCATCAAGGTGTTTTTTTAGCAGATCAAGAAAACGTACTAATTAATGCCCAAGAGAATAAAACGATTGCTCTTAGACAATGGCGAATGGAGTATGAAGATACTCTGGATACTGCTTTGTTTTTAAAATATGTTCAAGAAGCTATTGCCAATGAACTAGAAGGGAAAAAACACAAAAAAAGAACAAACACAAAGCCAATAGAAATTCCTGAAGAGTTACAACAGGTTTTCGATGAAGATTTTGAACTCAAAGACCAATTTGATGCTTTAACTCCAGGGAAAAAAAGAGAATATTGTAAATATATTCAAGAGGCAAAAAGAGCAGCAACTAAAGAAAAAAGGATCTTAAAAATTATTCCAATGATCAAACAAGGCCTCAGTTTAAATGATCAATATCGTTCTTAATATTTTGGATAAATCATCTATAAAAAGTGTACACATAACTGAAATTTGTATACGAATTGAACAAAAGTAACTGTCTAATTTTGTGTATTAATTTTAAACAAAATTTTATGCAATTCACAAAAATTCATTTGGGTATTCTTTTCGTTTTTGGTCTATTTGTAAGTTCATGTAGCGAAGATAAAATCTGTTCACCTGATCAAAGTTTGACAGTAGTAAATTCTAATATTACCACCAATGCGGATTCTAGTACTTTTTACATTTATACGGATATCGTGATAAATGCACCAAAAGAAGAAGTATGGAATGTGCTAACAAATTGGGAGAAAATGGGTGATTGGAGTACATCATTTATTGGTCTTACAGGAGATATTCGAGACGAAGGCCAAATTGTAGCTCATTATCTACTTGGAACCGATACATTACATTTTCCACATGCTTTGCATTTTGTAGATGGTGAAGAATTTGGATGGGCAGACCCAATTGCATTTGCTCCACAAATAACAGATAATCATCTATTTAAACTAGAAGCAATATCTGATTGTCAGACACGCTTTATACAAACGGACGAATTTACAGGAGAAAACCCTCAATTTCCTTTACCTGCTTTATCAGCTCAAACACAAGAAGGGTATAATTTATTTAACAGTCAGTTAAAAAAAGAAGTTGAAGATTAATACTATTTTAGTATTCGTGTGATTACAAAGAGTTGAAGAGAAAATTTTCAACTCTTTTTTTGTGAATCTACTTTGTTAATATTCTGCAAAATATTGTCGAGCGATATTCTAGCCATTATAAATTTGTTATTTTTATAAAAAAACTATAGAAAAAATGGGTGATTATTGTAAATCTTGCCATGCAGCTTTAATGCCTCAAGCTAAATTTTGTGCAAATTGCGGCGGAAAAATTGTTAATGAACGCTTAACCTTAGGTGGTATTTGGAAAGAATTTGTAGGTCCTTTTTTTAGTTGGGAAAATAATTTTTGGAAGACAATTAAAAGTTTGATATTGAAGCCAGAATGGGTATTAAATGCTTATATAGAAGGTGCCCGTAGAAAGTTCTTCCGTCCTTTTCCATTTCTAATTGTTTACACTACGATTTCCTTGTTGATGCTCAAGTTTAATCCTGTTTTATTGGAAAAATCTTTTAATAGAGGAATAAAAATAAATAACCCAAATAGATCAGAAGAATCTCTACAAGCATCACAAGAGTTTGCTAAAAATTTTGCAGATATTTTCTATGGCTATTACAATTTCATCATTATTGGGATGATTCCTATTTTGGGGCTAATTTCTTATTGGATATTCAAAAAGTATAAAAACAATTTAGCAGAACATATTGTTTATCAGTCTTATATTCAGGCATTCGTAGGCTATGTGGGGATTCTAATACAAATTTTGTTTATGAACTTATTGGGAGTCAACATCGTGGTTATAGGTGTTTTAAGTACTTGTATTTCTTTGTTTTATTATAATTATGCTTTCTATAAACTTTATCGTTACGGTTTTTGGAAAGGTGTTTTGATAAATTTAAAAGCTCTTTTTGCTTTTGGAATTGTTTTTATTTTATCAGCTTTAGCTATTGGTATTTTCGTGGCTGTAAATTTAGCTCAGTAATACCGCGGTTACTAATTGTCTCGTTTTGTCAATCCGAGTGGTTTTTGATGAAAAGCAGTGGGTTCTCGATAAAAATTTTCTTACGTTTCTCTCCAGAAAATTCACTCGAACTGACAGGAATCAAAGATTGTATCGTTTTGTCAATCCGAGTGGTTTTTGATGAAAAGTAGTGGAGTCAAAAATTGTATCACTTTTGTCAATTCGAGTGGTTTTTGATGAATTGCAATGGAATCAGAAATTGTATCGAGAATAGCATCCGATCACCAAAAAAGTTCTCGATAAAAATTTTCTTACGTTTCTCTCCAGAAAATTCACTCGAACTGACAGGAATCAAAAATTGTATCACTTTTGTCAATTCGAGTGGTTTTTTGATGAAATGCAATGGAATCAAAAATTGTATCGAGAATAGCATCCGATAATCAAAAAAGTTCTCGATAAAAATTTTCTTACGTTTCTCTCCAGAAAATTCACTCGAACTGACAGGATTGTGTCGAGAATATAACCATCTCTTTTACCTAAAAAGACAAATGAAGCGAATAAGAAGTGCTTCGTCCACCACCTTGAGCCACAAAAATGCCCAGTTTTACCAGTTGTTGGATATCTCGTGTCGCCGTAGCTTTTGAGGTTTTGGTTATCTTCATATATTTTTTTGCACTCATTCCTCCTTCAAAACCTTCGGGACCTTTTTCGAGCATTTTCTTGAGTATTTTGGTTTGTCGAGTATTGAATGATTCTTGGTGACGATCAAATAATTTGGCTTTCTTTAAAGTAAAATGAATCAATTCCTCCGATTTTTTTTGGGCATCTATAATAACACCAATAAAATACTTGAGCCAATCGGTTATTTGATTACTTTTTTGGGCTTTTTTTAGAGCAAGATAATAGGCTTTTCGATCAGATTCTATACTCGCAGAAAGGCTAATAAGAATAGGGGAACCAATAGTTTGTAAAAGGGATTTTTCGGCAATGGCACGCCCTATTCGTCCATTTCCATCTTCAAAAGGGTGAATGCTTTCAAAGTACAAATGAGACAAAGCCGAACGGATGGGAGCGTATTTAATCGTATTTTCACCTTTGGGTGCAGTGTCATTAAACCAATGAATGAAATCCTTCATTTCTTCTGGAACTTGTTGAGAAGGAGGAGCTTCAAAGTGGATTTTTTCTTTCCCGTAGCTTCCCGAAATAATTTGCATGGGGTTTTCATGACTTCGCCAAGTACCGATATTTAGCTTTGTAGGATAAGGAAAAAGAAGCTTATGCCAGTTAAATAAATCTTTTTCGGTGAGTTTTTTCTGATATCCCTTGTGTACTTCGGTAACAACGGTAGCCATTCCTTTGGCACGCAAATCTTTGATATTTTTTACCTTTGGGTAAATACCCAAATTATTTTTGATAGAAGACATCACATCTTCACGACTCACAAATTCCCCCTCAATTTCGGTGTTTTTGATCGCTTCTGTCACGAGCATGTCCACCAGTGTTTCTATTTTTTGTTTTTCGGATAAGACATGCACAGTTCCTTTAAGGGTTCCTATTTGCTCTTGATAAACGAGTAATAGATCCTCAATTTCTGTCAAATTGTATTGAAAATTTTTCCAATCTTTTTGTTGCCAATTATACATGATGAGCCGATTAGGGTTTGTATTCGGCTCATATTGTGTGGTTTTTATGAGCCGATTAACTTATGTATTCGGCTCAAATATACGAATTATTTTGAGCCGAATAAAATTTTATTCGGCTCAAAATAAATTTATGATATTGTTTTTTAGGTTTTTATGCCGATTACTTGCTAAAATTACCCACTAATTTCACTGCGTTCATAATTGGCTTTTAGCAATGTATCGGCATAATACCTATGTGTAAATTAACACCATAAATGGTATTATATCCTGATGGGAAAGTCTCCTTTTAAAGATTTTGAAAGGGAGGAGAAGGGGGAATGTTCTGCGTCGAAACAATTTCGAAAAAAGAGAACATTAGTTATTCGATAATCAAGCAGGATGGAATATGATACCATCCAAAAAAGTGTGTTAAGTAATAAGTTTTCAATGGAAAGATAATACACTTCTTCTGTATGTTGGCTGATTAATCTATTCGGTTCAATTTTGTTCTATAATTTGCTTTTTAAATAGATTTTATGATCAGTAATCGTATTTTTTTGAATAATTATCCTGAGGTTGCTATTTTTGGAGCATTAAAAATATTTGAATGCATCTCGTTTGAGAGATGTAATACATACTTTAATTTTTTGAAGTGTGAATAAGTAATAATATATGGACGATGATATCTGAATCCATTTTGTATAACCTTAAAATTTATAATGATTTATGAATGTTGCATGTAAATCTTGTGCGGTAGTATTGCCAAAAAATGCTAATTTCTGTTCAAATTGTGGAGGAAAAGTTGTTGATTCCCGTCTCACTTTAAAGAGTATTTGGTTTGAATTTATTGGACCATTTTTTAGTTGGGAAAATTATTTTTGGAAAACCTTGAAACACTTAGTTATTGCACCAGATAAGGTCTGTAGAGCTTATACATCAGGAGCAAGAAAACAGTATTATCAGCCATTTTCTTTTTTGATGGTTTATATCTCTATCTCTCTATTGTTTTTGAAGTTTACAAATGTAATGGAAAAAAGTGTTGAGACTTCTAATATTAACATTAACCCAAAAACTACCGATCCTTTGGTGGTCGATGCACAAACTTGGACATCAGGAATGTATGATAACTACAACTTCATCATTATCGGGTCTATTCCAATCATGGCATTGATATCTTATATTATTTTCAAAAAGAGGAAAGATAATTTTGCAGAACATATAGTGTATCAATCCTATATTCAGTCTTTTGTAGGGTATTTAGGTTTAGTTTTGCAAACTATATTTTTACTGATTTTCAATTTTCAAGTCTTTAGTTTTAGCCTTATTAGCACTGTTTTTACTTTAGTGTTTTTGAATTATCTATTTATAAGAATGTATAAATTAAAGTTCTGGGCAATCATTTGGGCAAATGTAAAAGCTTTATTAGTTTTTTTAGGGATTATAATAGTTTTAGGGTTAGCTGCTGGAGCGGTGTTATTCCTTTATGATTTAGTAGTCAAGTGAAGTATTAAAGAATCAGTCCTCTAGACTAATTGACAGCTATTTAAGGGGGAGGAAGAGATATTCCACATTGAAACCATCTCGAAATAAGGAAACTAAAATATTATACCATTTATGTTGTTAATTGCCTCACAGTTATAAGCTGACTTTGAAGGGATGTTACCAAAGTAAACACCTTCGAAAAAGAAACTATAAAAATGATATTCGATTATGAAACAAGATGGAATATCTCCCTTATCCTCCCGAAAAATTGGGACAAGCTCTTCAAAGGGGAGAAGTGTATATTTTCTTTTGAATCGGATGAATAAAAAAAAGGATTGTAAACTACAATCCTTTTTCTATAATAATTTTCTCCATTTGTTGTTGGAGTTTTTGAGCTTCTTCTTGGGCTTTTTCTGCAAAATCTTCTCCATCGGATTTATAGATAATCCCTCGGGAAGAATTGATGAGCAATCCACAATCTTTGTTCCAGCCGTATTTGGCAACTTCGGTAAGGCTTCCTCCTTGTGCTCCCACTCCTGGAACGAGTAGAAAGGCATCTGGGATGGTCTTTCGAATATCTGTAAGCATTTCTGCTCTGGTGGCACCTACCACATACATTAATCGATCGGCATTTTCCCAGTTTTGGGATTTTTCCAAAGTCATTTGATAAATAGGTTTCCCTGATGCCAGTTTTTCCGTTTGCATTTCCAGGCCACCTTGGTTAGAGGTAAGTGCCAGTAGAATTACCCATTTTCCATCAAAATCCAAGAATGGTTCCACGCTGTCTTTTCCCATATAGGGTGCAACGGTTACCGAGTCGAATTGATATTGCTCAAAAAAACACTGGGCATACATCTTTGAAGTATTTCCGATATCTCCACGCTTGGCATCGGCAATGGTGAAAATATCTTTTGGAATATATTCCAAGGTTTTTCTCAGGCTTTCCCATCCTTTAGGTCCCATAGCTTCATAAAAAGCAATATTGGGTTTATAGGCAACACAAAAATCCTTAGTTGCATCTATAATCTGTTTATTAAATTCAAAAACAGGGTCTTCTGTTTCTAAAAGATGCTTTGGGATTCGGTTTATATCGGTATCTAAACCTACACAAAGGAAGGATTTTTTCTTTTTTATTTGGTCAACAATCTCTTGTTTATTCATCAGAACCTTCTTTTAATCTTTCGGTATTTTCTACTAGTGTTAGCTCGTCGATTACTTTTTGGATATCTCCATTAATAAAGTCATTTAGACTATAAAGTGTAAGTCCTATTCGGTGGTCTGTAATTCTACTTTGTGGGTAGTTATAGGTTCTAATTTTTGCCGAACGGTCACCCGAAGAAACTAAAGATTTACGATGTTCAGCTTCGGCTTCAAGCTTTTTCTGAAGTTCCATTTCGTAGATACGATTTCTCAGTACTTTAAGGGCTTTATCGTAGTTTTTTAGTTTCGATTTTTGATCCTGACACTGAGCCACAACTCCTGTAGGAACGTGGGTAATTCTGATGGCAGAATAAGTGGTATTTACAGACTGACCTCCAGGACCAGACGAACAGAAAGAATCTACACGAAGATCAGATTCTTTGATATCGATATCAAATTCTTCGGCTTCTGGAAGCACAATAACGGTGGCAGCAGAAGTGTGAACACGTCCTTGAGTTTCCGTTTGTGGAACACGCTGAACACGGTGAACTCCCGATTCATATTTCATGGTTCCATACACATCTTGTCCGCTTACGTCAAAAATAACTTCTTTATATCCTCCTGCAGTACCTTCTGTAAAATCGGAAACTGAAATTTTCCATCCTCTTCCTTCGCAATATTTTGTGTACATACGGAAAAGGTCTCCAGCAAAAATAGAGGCTTCATCTCCACCCGTACCTGCACGGATTTCTACTTGAGCATTTTTAGCATCCTCAGGATCTTTTGGAATCAGAAGCCATTTGATTTCTTCATCCATCTCTTCCTTTCTTGGGAGTGCTTCGTCGAGTTCCATTTTCGCCATTTCCTTCATTTCAGGATCTGTTTCGTTTGCCAAAATATCTTTCGATTCTGCTATATTGGAAACCAAGAGCTTGTATTCTTGATAAGCATCTTCTATTTTTTGAAGATCTTTATATTCTTTGTTTAGCGCCACATAGCGTTTCATGTCCGAAATGATATTCGGATCTACAATCTGATCAGAAACTTCGATGAAGCGTTGGTGTATTTTCTCTAATTTATCTAGCATAGTCTTTTTTTAATAATCAAATACTCCGTGAGCAGATTCTATTTTTAATGATTTTCCTTCGGAAGCCTCACAATACCCAACAATTTGTGCATCAATTCCAAAAGATTTTGAAATTTCGATAAGTTCTTGGGCTGCGTCTTTTGGTAGATATACTTCCATGCGGTGTCCCATATTAAACACTTTGTACATTTCTTTCCAGTCTGTACCCGATTCTTTTTGGATCATTTCAAAAAGTGGTGGAGTAGGGAAGAGGTTATTTTTTACGATATGTAAATTTTCTACAAAATGCAATATTTTGGTTTGAGCTCCCCCAGAACAATGAACCATTCCGTGAACCTGATCACTCATTTTATCTAAAATGGCTTTAATCACGGGCGCATACGTTCGAGTAGGGGAAAGAACCATTTTTCCGGCATCCAAAGGTGCGTTTTCTACAGTATCGGTAAGTTTTTTGCTCCCCGAATAAACCAAATCATTTGGTACATCGTGATCAAAACTTTCTGGGTATTTTTCGGCTAAATATTTTTCGAATACATCATGACGTGCAGAGGTAAGTCCATTGGATCCCATTCCTCCGTTGTATTCTTTTTCATAATTTGCTTGCCCAAAAGATGCTAAGCCCACAATAACATCACCTGCTTGGATATTGGCATTGTCAATTACATTCTTGCGTTCCATTCTTGCCGTAACGGTAGAATCAACAATAATAGTTCTTACCAAATCACCCACATCGGCAGTTTCTCCACCTGTAGAATAAATTTCGATTCCATGATTTCGAAGATCTTCAAGGAGTTCTTCTGTACCATTGATGATTGCTGAAAGCACTTCACCAGGAATCAAGTTTTTGTTTCTTCCGATGGTAGAAGAGAGTAGAATAGGTCCTGTCGCTCCCACACACAAAAGGTCATCGATATTCATAATCAAAGCATCTTGAGCAATACCTTTCCAAACACTCAAATCACCTGTTTCTTTCCAATACATATAAGCCAAAGAAGACTTGGTACCTGCACCATCGGCATGCATTACTATACAGTGATCTTGACTTCCTGTGAGGTAGTCTGGTACGATTTTACAAAAAGCTTTTGGATACAACCCTTTGTCAATGTTTTTTATGGCATTGTGCACATCTTCTTTGGAGGCGGAAACACCTCTTTGCATATATCTTTGGTCACTCATGGATAGAAATTTTTGCAAATATACGTGAATCCTATTAGATGAGGGGGTGGGCTTCTAAGAAATCAGACCATGAGATGATCTAAAGTTCTTATTCATAAATAAGGGCTTCTGAGGAACAAAAATCTATAAAACCAGCAGTTCCACTTCCACTAGCTCTTCTGGCACGAATTTCTACAGTTTGGTCAACCGCTGAATTAATGCTTAATGTTCCAGTTCTTTGACCATTGCCACCTGTGTTCGCATCGTCCATATAAGCTCTTTGGGAGTTCGCATTTCCGTTTGAGAATATAATAAACTCCATACGAGCAGAGTTGTTTCCAAGGCTTCCAGAAGTGAAGAATGATTGTCCACCATATCGGAAATTTATTTGCATATTCCCACCTTGACGCCTTCTCCAACAAGTAATTCTCACGGCGTTTTTGTCTTGCAAAATATCACCTTTGAGGGTGAAAGATTTAATTGTTTCATAGGAGCTAGAAGTTACAGGGACAGAAGTGGAGCTTAACCATATCACGGGGTTTTCAAAAGGAATAGTAGGCGTTCCAGTGGGTAGTGATTCTGAGTCTTCTTTAGGAATTATTTTTAAACCTCCATTACTGAGTCCGATATAGAAATTACTATCATTGTCTATGTAGAAATCTCCTTCTGAAGCAGAATTGTACATTTCGATATTAGTACCAGCTGGTAGTGCTATTTGAGCTTCGCATACTAATGTCGAAAAAATAAGAAAAAAGTTTAGTATGGAGTATTTTATCATAGAGATTTAAGTTTTGTGATGGTTAGAGATGTTCTATTTCCTTGAGCATTAAGACTCCCAGATTCCACAGTGTTTTCCCTAATTGTTGCTATTCTGAGTTTGTCATTGTCATTAAGCTTTAAGGTTGTCGTAAAGTGAATAGAGGTTTCATCATTACTGTTTCCTCTACCTCTTACCCAAGCGTTTTGTGCTTCCATACTGGCGTTGGTTAGTACACTTCCGTTTTTGTAAAGAATAAACTTAGATCCTACATAATTAATATTGTTTCCAAGAATAAGTGCAGAATTAAAACTAATGATATAGAGCCCTGTTTCCTCTATTTCTATTTCATTACTTGATGGACGACTTACCGCACCATCATTGGATATTTCTGTTGCAAAAAAGTTTTTAAAAGTAAGGGTTGAGGTATTGACATTGATTGTTCCAGTAAAACTATACTCAGCATGTTTAATATCCCCTGAGTTATTATCGATCCCATTAGGATTACTTCCCCCACTTATTTGTTGCCAGTCAGAGCCATCGTGTTGAACCCAAAGTACGGTATTGGGGTTAATTGTGTTAATGGTAGTCGTTCCATTCATCCCTTTATAGCTATTGACCACTGTAGCAAAACTATTGGGGTTTTTGATAATATAGATTCGTCCCTTTAAGGTACTTCCTGTGGGAAGGTTGATGGTGTGATTTCCACCAATAATAACTGTGTGATGATCCTCTGAAAGAGTAATAGTTCCTGTAGTTTCTGTAATTGCAGTGGCAAAAGAACCACCTACTTCAAGGGTAGAATTGGGTTTTCTTAATGTTATTGCGTTTTGGGTTCCTGCAGGAATTGTTCCATTATAATTGTGAGAAAAATTGGGATCGAGAGATATTTTTCCTGTATTGATATTGATTCCAAAACGTGTTTTAGCATCGGCAGAATTTGCATGACCCTGTACACGAAATAACTCTCTATATGATTTACTATTTCGATGATCATATCGTTTAAATATAATGGGTTCGTCACCATCATCACCAACGATAAATTCTAAACGCCCTCCATTATCGGGTCCTGCAGAACCTATTTCAAATAAATCAGTTCGACCTGCCGATCCTTTTAAGCGAAAGCTCCCATTGGTTGAAGAAAAAAACATAGGTTTATAGAGATCTGCACCATTTGCTTGAAATTGTAAAGCCGAAATACCTCCTTGCCCCAATAGATGTGTTAGGTATTGGTTGTTATTGGAGTAATCAGGAATGTTTTGAACAAGTCCCAAAGTTTGGCGTCTCCCGAATTCCAAAACGCTTATATTGTTAGATTTTAAGGTCATTTTTCTATCGTTGGATGTTCCAAGGAAGCTATTGTTTGTTGTATTCGCATTTCCTGTATGCGTCCAATCTGAAGTTTGTGGTTGCCCATCTCCAATAGACATGAGCTTACCATCCGAAAGTCCAATATAGTATTGATTGTTTTCGTCTTTATAAATTTCTCCATCAGATGCATTGGAATATGTATTCGTGTTGGTACCTGCTGGTAGTTCGATTTGCGCAAATGCCAAAGATGAGTAAAGTGTAAAGATAATTAGGATGATGAAATTTTTCATATCTGCTTATTCTAATTGTTGTTTAATTGCTGTTGTTTTGAGCAGTACTGTCTTGATGCTATTTAAAATCTCTTCTTGTTTTTCTTGAGTTGCTGCGTTGTTATTTGTTTGATTAATTGTTGAAATATTTAAAGTTGCATTTGTTCCATTTACACCATTGAGTATTCCTTGAGATTTTTGTATGTTTTTTTGGATCAGATAAATCATTTCAGTTTGATTTTCAACTGTTGCAGGATTTCCAATATTTCCCCCTAATGGTGCTTGATTAACAATATAGTTAAAGAAACTGCTAGCGGTTAAATCTAAAGTTGAAGCCCAACTAGTATATCCGTTTCTTGTGATGAAAATACTTAAAGAGTCTGAATTATTTTGTGTTACAAATGAAAAAATTCCAGAAGTATTTGTCGTTGTTGTTAGAGTAGTATTACTATTATTATCAAGGATTTGAATATTAGCATTGCTAAGTCCTTCTAACTTGATGAGTTTGTATGTAGAGTTATTGTCGGTAAGGGAAATTTCGATATTGGAACTTGGGTTAGGTAGGGTAGTGGTACCGTTGGTGGTTAGTTCACTAAATTTATCACAACTTGTGAGTTTTCCATTATTTCCAAAGGTGATATTGTAATCTCCAAGATTGATGGTTTTACCCAATGGTGTTGCTACCAGTGTAGAAGGTGAAGGTTCAAATTCATTGGTAACTACTTTATCTAGCTTTAGAAAGTCGTAGAGGTCGCATAAACTGATGCTATCTGTTATATTTATCGTTCCTCCAGTATTGTTTGCATTGTGTGATACACTAATTCCTGATATATTTCCAGCATCGGTAATGTTTTTCGAAATATTGGGATCGTCAATTAACATGACATTCTCAATTTTATTTTCTCCATTAAGATTCGCTACTAAGTCCAAAGTGAAGTCATTATAATAAATATTTTTGTTATAACTGAGTAGTTGAATATCATATTGATTATGATTTGTTCTAGAAAAAGAACCGTGATTAATATCGTATTGTAATAATCGTTCTTTGTGTTGACCAATGTTGTCTAAAGAAAATTCTTGATCATAGGCTAAAGAACTATTTTTCCTACGGATTTTTAGTTTGATATTAGCTAAAGCTGCTCCACTTTGATCTATGGCTGAAACTGATAAATCTCTAAATATACTCAGCTTTCCACCCGTTTGCTGAGCTTTTTGCATATTAGATAAAGGGTTGATGAGATGAATAATTCGGTTAGAAGAAGCATTCCAAATAACAATATTACGCGCTTGAAGATTTTCTACTTCATAGGTTCCTGCAGGCGTACTTACGAAAACAAAATGCCTAGTGGTACTACCTGAATTATTATCAATAAGTTCTAAGTTCTTAATGGAGCTGGGTACGCCACCTTGAGCAAATTCCAAAGCTGTTGCATTAGATCTATTGTCCATAATTAATCCATCTATGGTAACGTTGGTACTGGCAAAGTGTGGAAAGTTTGTTGAACCTTTAAGAATAATTTCGCAATTTCTAAAATGAACATTCGCCCCCGAGCGTATATCAAAATGACTTGTTCCACTTGTTGCCTGAATCCATGTAACTCCTTCTAAATTTACTGTAGCTCCCGAGTTAAATCGATTACCTGTACTGTTGTTGTAGTTATCAGCTCCCCATGTTCCTGCATTGCTTTCTTCTATTATTATGACTCTTTTTTCAACAATAGGTTTGCCATCAATACCACGAACAATTTGCCCATTTTCTCTTTTTATTTTCCCCAAAGTAATATCGGCATTTGGACGAAATCGTAGTCGTCCACTATTGCGGATAATAATGATCCCTTCTTCAACAGGGTTAATCGCTTGATTAACATTCACAGTACCGTTTTGAACAGTATATACAGAACCTTGTTTCGTAATGTTATTTGAAACAGTTTCGAGATTTACTTGGGATAATACATCGGTTAATACCAAGGAACTAATAAGAAGGAAAAGATACTTCATGGCGGCGCGTGTCTGAAAAAAAATTAGTTATACGTTAATCCTTGAACTAAAGCCAATGTATTGGGTTGAGTGGCTGTTCCAGATGCTTCTTGCTCATCATTGAGGTCTGTTTTGTTATAACGAATGACTTTGAAGTCATTCGTGTTGATTCTCATAGAAACATAATAAAAGCTGTTGTCTTCAAAAAATAATTCATTCTCAACTTTTTTTGGTTGAAAATCTGAAACTATTTTAAGAGAACCATTTTGCATCCCAATATAAAGTTCTGGATTCCCCGTAACTTGGTAATAATCCCCTTCACTTGCCGTATTGTATGTTGAAATATTGGTATTGGCAGGCAAGCTAATTTGAGCATTCGCTTGATTTTCTATAAAAAGTAGAGTAAACAACAACATGATATATCGTATCATGTTGTTGTTTGTGTTTGATTTTTGTGCATTCATAAAACTTTATTTAATTCTTTTCACAATAAGTGAAGAACCATTTGCAGCCATTTTGATTTGTGCTGATGTCCCGTTTTGGTTAGAGGCATATACTTGCCCTTTAATTCTGATCACTGCACTTGCCGCTAGCTGTACAATCTTGGTAACGGTTGCTGAGTTATTTCCTACCAAATTATTTCTGCTGTAGGTATAAGAACGAGAACCTGGAGATTCTGTTCCATTGATATCTAAATAGAACTCCGCACCTGTTCGTGCATTGTCCTCTGATGTAGTCGATACCCGATAAGTAATTTCATAGCGTCCTGCATTTGATACAGTAATAGAAGTTGCCGCAGTAGTATAATCACCATCCACAATTCCGTCGGTTCCAAAAGTGATATCTGTAAAAGTTCCTTCATCCAAAATTTGTGTTCCTGTAGTATTATAAACTTCAGCTAAGGTCTGGCTAAATGGAGTGCTCAGTTCCCATGCTGAGTCTATAGCATTCCATTTTAATGTTTGACCATCTGCAGTTCCAGGAGCTAGATTTTGGTGTGAAATAGAGAGATCATCAATATATGCTGAATCTAATTTTGACCATGTTGCATTACCAATAGCACTAAGCGACACTAATACTTTGTTAGCAGCAGCAGAGCTATCAATAGGTGTTATAAATATATCGTCTGTGTAAGTAGATGTCCAATGATTTGCTGGTCTTCCTAGGAACATGCTATTGTTTGGATAAAAAACAGTTCCATCCATTACCATTTTAGAAATAGCACCATTTTGTTCTATGGTTTTGAATTCAATGTTTGAGGTGTTTCCAGCTCCTGGTTTTCTGCTTCCAATTCTAATTGTTGAAGATTCAAAGAAATTGGTATTGAAAGTTCCTAATTGTAGGTAATGTTTATCATCAGCTTCATGTTTAAATCGTATTTCAGAATAACCAGAGAAACTACTATTCTCTCCAAAGAATATACTAGCATTGTTTGCATTACCTTTAAAAACTTCAATACCACCATTATATGAAGCGAGAACTCCTTCAACATTGCTTCCATTTACTTTTAAAGAAGTTCCATTTGAAGGGAAATCATTCCCTATTTGTAAGAGTGCCTGCGGGGTGGTTTCTCCAATTCCGACTCTTCCGTTATTTTGAATAACAAATTCTGTACCTGCCGCTCGTGCGGTGGTTCCGTCTGCTTGAGTTCCTAATTCCACACGGTTATTGGCAGAGTTATTGACAAAAGCATCATTTGAATTGTCGATACTTGAAGTTAGAGACCATTGAGGGTTTCCACTTCCATCGGTAGTTAAGAAACTATTAGCCGTTCCTGTTGCAATCTTATCTGTAGTTACTGCATTATTAGCAATCTTTGCAGTAGTAACCGCGTTGTCGGCAATTTTTGTAGTTGTTATCGCCCCATTGTTAATCTTATCAGTGGTAACTGCATTGTTAATAATCTTCGTAGTAGTAACCGCATTGTTTGCAATCTTATCAGCAGTCACCGCTCCATTGTTAATCTCCGAAGTTTTTACTGCATTATCTGCAATTTCATCTGAGTTTACCGAGTTATTGGCTAAGGCCAAAGAAACATCGTGAAGTAGGGCAGTATCACCACCTGTAACGGTGATGTCCGTAGAAGTTAAGTTACCTGCACCCGATATTGCATCCGGATTAACAATAAGCGCACCGTTTGCATCTTGAGTAAGACCCGCACCCGCTACATTTGGATTAATATGATCTCTAGTAACCGCATCTTCTTGAATTTTCGAAGCACTTACCGAAACATCTTTCAGTTGTGGAGTACCCACAGCATTGT
>JAOAQX010000025.1 GCA_025210805.1 Flavobacteriales bacterium | reverse complement strand
TGAACTAAAATCTGTTTACACTATCGGGATTCTCGATTTTGTATTTGACAATGATGGCGACACCGAGGAGGAAAAAGAAAAATACCTCCACGAAGTGCAGTTGGTGGATATTGACACCCACAAAGTATTCTATGATAAGCTCACTTTTATTTACCTCGAAATGCCCAATTTTAACAAGTCTGTTGACGAACTAGAAACCAGATTTGATAAATGGCTTTATGTGATAAAAAACCTCCATAAACTTGATAGAGTACCTGATGCTCTAAGAGAAACCATCTTCGAAAAACTTTTTGAAGCCGCCGAAGTAGCAAAAATGACCCGTGACGAATACGAAAACTACGAAGGAAGTTTGAAATACTATCGAGATATCCAAAACTCCTTGGATTATAGTTTTGAACAAGGAATTGAACAAGGAATAGAACAGGGAATAGAACAAAAAAACATTGATATTGTTTTAAACTCTATTAAATTGGGTCTTGATTTAGCCATCATTCAAAAACTAACAGGCTTGACCAAAAATGAAATCAAAAAAATTCTAGAAAAGCAATAAAAATAACTAACCTGTATTAGTCAATGAAAAAGAACATATTAATAATAGTTATTATGTTACTTAGCCTAGAAGCAGTAGCTCAAGAAAAAAAATCTCAACTAGATTACCAATTTGGAGCAGGAATGTCATTCTTGGGATCTGGAGATATTTCTACCATTTTATTTGAAAATGAAGTAAATTATAAGATCAATCAATATTTTTCTAGTTCAATAGGAATCAATATTGCCAAAAGAAATGGTCATCACTCTGTAGTGACAGCTTCTTTTCTTCAAGGGAATCTGAATGCATTTTTCTCTCCGTTTAAAAATAATAACAAATATAACTTTAGATTTGGTGGCGGATGCTCTTTGATGGATATCTCTTATAACACTTATGGAGCTCTTAAACTACAAAATGGAATTGTACAAGGACAACATCCTAAACTTATTAATAAAACCATATTGGGTTTTAATATTATTATAGAAAATTCTTATACCATCAAAGAGAAATATATTATTGGTTTTAAATTATTCACTCAACCATTTTATGATGGAAATATCAATTCTGGTAGTATCCTAAAAATGGGGATTAAAATCTAGCGTTTACTAAAACTTTTCTTTGATTAAACCTCTTTCAAAAAAGTTATGATAGACTATTACTAACAGAATAGACCCAGAGAGAAATCAAAAAAATTCAAGAAAAGAAATAAAAGTCTATTTTTTAAGTTTTATTTTTTCCTTTTTATTACATACTCAACAAGCAGTCTTAAAGACTCTTTTGAGGCATTATCTGGAAAAGTTTCAAGTATTTCAAGAGCCTCCTGAAAAATGGTATTCATTTTTTCTTTAGCATAATCTAATCCTCCATGCTCCTTAACCATTTTAATCACTTGCTGGACTCTTTTTGAGTTTGTATTATGTCTTTTCACCGTCCTGATGATGAACTTTTTATCTTTTTCAGAACATTTTTGAAGGGTATAAATGAGGGGAAGAGTCATTTTTTGTTCTTTGATATCTATCCCTACAGGTTTCCCTATCAATGAACTGGATTGTTGATAATCGAATAAGTCATCTTTTATCTGAAAGGCTAAGCCTATTTTTTCACCAAAAGTATAAGCTTTTTCAATGAGACTTTCATCCTTAGAAACTGATGCTAAACCAGTAGAACAACAAGTCCCTATAAGAGTTGCAGTTTTTTTTCTGATAATATCAAAATAGACACTTTCCACAATGTCTAATTTTCGAGCCTTTTCTATTTGGAGCAGTTCTCCTTCACTCATTTCTTCTACAGCAGTTGCGGTAATTTCAAGCAATTTGAATTCCTGATTTTTCACGGCTAAAACCAACAGTTTTGAAAGCAAATAATCTCCCACCAAAACGGCAATTTTATTTTTCCACAAAGCATTTATAGAAAAAAAACCTCTCCGAAGATTGGCGTCATCTACCACATCGTCATGAACTAAAGTTGCTGTATGAAGCAACTCTACTAAAGAAGCCGCTCGGTAACTACTTTCATTAATCTCCCCGAAGGTTTTGGCAACAAGAAAAACAAACATCGGTCGCATTTGTTTTCCCTTTCTTTTTACAATGTAATGAGTGATTTTATCCAGAAGTGGCACAGAGGTAGCTATGGAATCTTTGAATTTTTCTTCAAAGATTTTCATCTCCTCCTTTATTGGATCTTTTATTTTATTTACCATTCCCATAAGGTGTTCAAAGATATGGCAAAATTTCTATGGAAGTATAAAATTAATGGCTTTTTAAAAGTGGATATTTTTATCTAAACTTTTTTTCTTCAGAATTGCACAATATGGATTATCTTAGTGCCTTTAAAAGTAGATATAATGGAAAAAATCAAGCATTTTTTTAAGTCTAACTGGGAGCATTTTGCAGCTTTTGGTATTTTTTTATTGGTAGCACTCGCCTATTTTTCTCCTGTTTTGGAAGGGCTTTCTTTAAAGCTTCATGATATGCAAGGTTTTAATGGTATGGCAAACGAGGCCATGACTTATCATTCTTGGTTTGGATCTAAATCTGCCTGGACAAATTCTATGTTTGGAGGAATGCCTACCTATATCATCTATTATCCAAATTTTAATCCTTTTTATGAGCTACATGTATTCTTCTCTGGCTTGTTTGGTTACCCCGTGGTAGCGGTAATTTATTCTACCATGAGTTTTTACCTTCTTGCAAGAGTTTTAAAAACTAATTTTTGGATTGCCATTTTGGGAGCTTTAGCATATGCTTTTGTGAGTTATAATATCATTATTATTCAAGTAGGTCACATGACAAAGATGATGGCTATCTCTTTATTTCCAGGAGTTTTAGCAGGTTTAATCATGCTTTTGAGATCTAAATGGGAAAAACGTTGGCTTGGTTTTGTTGTTTTTACCTTTTTTATGGCAATGGAAATTATGGTATACCATATCCAGATGACATACTACCTTGGTTTTGTTTTGGCATTTATGATTCTTTTTGAATTTATTAGGTATTATAAGAGCAAAGAAATAGGACAATTCGCAAAACGCATGGCATTTATAGTTGTAGCTGTTATATTGGCCGGAGTTGCTAATTTTTCAAATAATTTTGAAACCTATAAATACAGTAAACACTCTATGAGAGGGGCGCCAGTACTAGAATCGGAAGCAAAGCCAGATGAAGCTACCCTTAGTGAATACGACAAAATGAATATGAGTAAAGGTCTAAAAAGAGATTATATTACTCATTGGTCTTATGGAATAGGAGAAACTTATAATCTTTTTGTTCCAAACTCAAAAGGAGCCAATCATTTAACTACTGAATATTTTGAGACTTTAGGAAAGGAAAACAGACAAATTCAACAATTAGCTTATCAAGAATATCAAAAAAATAGAGGAAGAACTTTTGGAGGATACTGGGGAGATCAACCAGGAACAGTAGGACCTAATTATATTGGAGCTATTATTGTTTTCTTTGCACTATTGTATTTAATTCTTGTGAATAATTGGCTTAAATGGTCGCTTTTGGGAGCTACAATTCTTACAATAATGCTTAGCTGGGGGAAAAACCTAGGCGGAGATATTGGATCTATGTGGTTGACCAATTTATTTATTGACTATGTCCCACTTTATGCTAAGTTTAGAACCGTATCTTCTATGCTGGTAATTGCCAATTTTACATTTCCTATTATGGCAATTTTGTTTTTGAGAGAAATTACCAACAAAACTTGGGCAGAAGAAAATCTCAAAAAAATAACAATTACTGGTGGATCTGTTATTGGAGCCATTTTACTTATAGGTCTTGTTCCAAGTGTCTTTTTTGATTTCTTAAATCAAGCCGAACTTTTAGCAATTGATCAGCTAGAAAAAAGCAATCCAAATGGAGCAAACACACTCTATGAAGCGACCATAAGTATTAGAGAAGGGATGTTTTGGGATTCTACCCTGAGTAGATTAATGTATATCGTTCCTGCTTTTATAATCGTTCTCCTATTTATTAAGAAAACAATTCCCGCAAAATTTGCTTTTCCACTACTTGTGATTCTTACCTTAGCAGATGTTTGGCAAGAAGATCAACATTTTTTGAATAATGAAAAATCTAAAGGAAAATATACCTATTGGCAAAAACAAAAAAAGCATGCCAATAAACAATATGCCACTCAAGGGGATTATGCAATTCTTCAAAATGAAATGAGACAAAAACCCTCAATTCAACAAGAAATTGCAAAGAGAACTGCAGAATGGAAAAAAGAAAACGGAAAAAGAATGAGCAAATTTGATAAAGAAAATATCGAATTTCAAACACTTAATTTCGAAACAAACTACCGAGTAATGGATCTAGACAATCCTTTTAATAGCTCTAGAGCCAGTTATTTTCATAAATCTACAGGAGGCTATAGCCCTGCAAAACTGAGAAGATATCAAGATATTATTGATGGATATATCAGTAAAGAACTAGCCCACCTTAACAGTAGAGATTTTGGAAAAACTAAGGTTTTAAATATGCTCAACAACAAGTATTATTTATACCAAGGAAAACTCTTTGCTGTAAATGATCAAACTTATGGAAATGCGTGGTTTGTAAATCAAATAAAAGAAGTTTCATCAGCAAATGAAGAACATGCAGAAATTGCTAATATTGACCCTAAAAATACGGTTATTCTTCACCAAGATGAACTCAAAAAACTACAAAATAAAACCAGTTCTGCAAACGGATCAGTTAAGCTAGTATCTTATAAACCTGACGTACTCACTTACGAATCGAACAATCCTACAACTGGAATAGCCGTATTTTCTGAAATATATTACCCAGAAGGTTGGACCGCATTCATAGACGGCGAAGAAGTCTCAATACTAAGAGCCAATTACATCCTTAGAGCTTTAGAAATTCCAGCAGGTAAACATAAAATAGAGTTTCGAATGGTGAATAATCGCTCTATGATTGGGGGGATTTTATCATTATTAGTATTCTTAATGACAATTGGTGCTTTATATTTAAATTATAAAAGAAAAGGATGAAACTAGTATTAACAGAGTTTTTTAAAAATATAGGGTACTTTTTTCTCGATAAGAACTATCGAAGGTTCATTCTTATGGCCTTATCAAATAATCCTGAAAAAAGGTATAAAACCAAAAATGTCAAATTCAATGGACTCAATTTTGTCGTTCCAGATATTAAATCTTTTTTATGGCAATATCATGAAGTCTTTTTTCAAAATATCATGGAATTTGACACCAAAAACCCTAACCCAATCGTATTTGATTGTGGAGCAAATGTAGGGACAGTTTCATCTTATATAAAGACGATATATCCTAATGCTAAAATTATAGCATTTGAACCAGATGAAAAAGTTTTTGATTTTTTAAAAGACAATATAGAGCGAAATAAATTTCAAAATGTAGAACTCAATAAAAAAGCCGTCTGGATAAAAAGTGAAACACTTAAATTCGCCGCAGAAGGAGCTGATTCAGGATCCTTGGTCAATCAAAATAACCAAGAGAATTTTATGGAAGTGGAAGCCATTGATATCAATGATTATCTTGAACAATATAATCATATCGACTTCTTTAAAATGGATATAGAAGGTGCCGAAAATACGGTTTTCCCACATCTAGAGAAAAATCTTCATAGAATTCAAAACATTTTTCTAGAGTTTCACTCATTCCATAATGACAATCAACAGCTTGCCCAAATTTTGGAAATTGCTCAAAGAAATAGCTTTAGATATCATATTCAAAGTATTTATTCTAAGAAAAGACCATTTTCTAAAAAGGAAGAACAAGCCATGGATAATCAGTTGAATATTTTCATGTATAAATCATAAATTACGTATTATGATAAAATCTATTCTTAAAGGTTTAAAAAGAAAATTCACGAGTCAAAAATGGTATCATTTAAGAAGTAAAGATCCTATTTCAAATCAATTTGGCTTTGATCGAGGCACGCCTATCGATCGAGCATTTATTGAGTATTTTTTAGAAAAACAACATAAGCATATTTTAGGCTCTGTGTTAGAAATATCTGAGTCCACTTACTCATTGAAATACGGAAGTCAAGTAACCTCTTCTGAAATTTTGCATTACGATGATAAAAATCCAAACGCCACAATTGTTGGAGATTTGACTAAATCAGAAACTCTACCAAACAATCGTGTAGATTGCTTTATTTGTACGCAAACTTTAAATTTTATCGAAGATTTTGAAAAAGGTATCGAAGGTGGTTATCATTTATTGAAAGATAATGGAGTGATGCTTACCACTGTTGCAGGACTTTGTCAAATCAGCAGATACGACATGGATCGATGGGGAGATTATTGGAGATTTACCGATTTATCGATTAAAAATGCCTTTGAAAGAGTATTTGGTAAAGGAAATGTAGAAATCGAAATTTATGGAAATGTATTGGCGGCAACTTCTATTCTACATGGAATTACTGCCGAAGAACTTACCAACGAAGAATTATTCTACAAAGACCCTAATTATCAAGTAACCATAGGAATAAAAGCGACGAAAAATGTCTCTTAAAAAACAGATTATCCAACTTTCAAAAAAAATGCCCTTTATAAAAAAATACTTTAGAGGGCATTCTGTTATTTTTATGCTTCATAGAGTGTCGCCAATAGATCATAAACGACTTTTCCCCAACGAGAATTTAAAAGTAAGTCCAGAGTTCTTAGAAAATTTTATTCTTGAAGCTAAGAAAAAAGGAATCCAGTTTATTTCATTGAATGAACTTCATCATCAACTCGTTTCAAATACTTTACAAAAAAGTACTTTTGTAATAACCTTTGATGATGGTTACAAAGATAATTTTGAAGTAGCGTATCCTATTCTCAAAAAACACCAAATTCCTTTCACGATTTACTTAAATACAGGAATGCCTGAAAGAAATATTAAGATGTGGTGGTATGCTTTAGAAGAGTATCTACTAAAAGAGGAAAAGGTGAACATAAATAATGAATTAGTTTCTAATAGAAGTACACTTGAAAAAGAAGCTAATTTTATGAAGATAAGGACGTATTTATTATCCCTTTCTCAAGAAGAGATTCTTACTTATTTTAAAAATCAAAATATTGATTGGGAATCTTATCCTAAAGAATTAGGAATGACATGGGATCAAATAAGAGTATTAGTAAATGATCCTTTAGTGCAAATAGAAAATCACACGGACTCCCATCCAAATATGGCTTTACTGAATCAAGAAAATTTCACAAAAGAAATAGAAACTTGTAATCAACTATTCTCAAAAGAAACCGGTGTAAATACCGCTCACTTTGCTTTTCCTTTTGGGTCTGATAATGAAGCAAAAAAAAGAGATTTTGAATGGATTAAAAATTTTGACTTCAAGACATCAGTAAGTACTCGAAAAGGTGAAATTTATCCAGAACACAAGAACTTCACCCATGTTTTACCTAGAGTGATGCTCCATGAAAAATTTTCGATAGAACAACTAGGCGAAATAAGGAAAAATCGAATTATCACATTTTAAAAGTAAAACCTACCTCTGCATCAAATAAGCCATCAAAACATCATCTATTTGATTGTTGATGTCTACTGGGAAATAGTTCACTCCTTGATCTTGGATCTTCCCTTTGATTTCTCTTAAATGAGCTTGCATTTTCTTTTGATATTTATTTTGGATATCGGCTAAATCTAGTTTAATTTTCTGATTACTTTCTAAAGCAAAAACTTCCATTTGCTCGGCATCTAAATTAAAATCCACTTCTTCCTTATAATCTAGCGTATGAAAAACTGTAACTTCATGCCCTTGGAATTTTGCAAATTCTAGACCCGTAAAAAAAGCCTCAAATTCTTCAGAAGTGTCAAACATCAAATCTGAAAAAATAAATATAACCGATCGTCTGCCTTGTTGCTGAATCACTTTTTGTAAAAGACTAGAAAAATGGGTATTCTTTTTCTCCTCTATCCCAAAGGCAAGGATATTTTTTTCTAATTGTTCATATAAAAAGTATTGATGACTTTCCAAGTTTTTTGAGGGAGTGTTGAGCTCTATTTCTTCTCCCAAAAGACTCACTCCAAATGCATCCCGCTGCCTTTTCATTAATTCTATTAATGATGCTATGGCGTAAATAGAATAAAGATATTTATTGGGTTCTTGAAGAGACCACACCTTTTTTATAGGGTAAAACATGGAACTGGAGGTATCTAAAATAATTTTACATTTTAGATTCGTTTCTGCCTCGTATTTTTTGAGATAAAGTTTGTCTGTTTTACCATAAAGTTTCCAATCCACATGTTTCATGGAGTCGCCAGGGTTATACAGGCGATGCTCTGCAAATTCTACAGAAAAACCATGATAAGGACTCTTATGACGACCACTCATGAAGCCTTCCACAAGTTGTTGAGCAATAAAATCGATACTTCCTAATTCATGAAGATATTTGGAGTTTAGAAATTTCATATCATTTTTAGGATTCCATCATTATAAATCCCATGATTTTTCCATCGGAACTTTTTTCCTATATAAGGTGAATTTTTTGATAATGATACAATTTGTTTTTCATCAAAAACTGTGTCATTATCCAGTGTAAAGAACGTTAAATTTGCCTTTTGCCCTTCCTCTATTACTGTAGTTTTTTGTCTCAAAACATGATAGGAATTTTTATTAAAAATAGCAACAAAGTCCTCCAAAGTCAACTTATTTTTCAATATTTCGTAAGCCTGAGCAACGGTATTTTGATATGACAAAGCACCAAATTCTGCAAGTTTAAATTCATTATATTTTGCATCTTGATCTTGTGGATGGTGATTTGAAACGATGCAATCAATAGTTCCATCAACAACAGAATCTATTAATTTTTCTTGATCTTTTCTCGCTCTAATTGGCGGTTGAACTTTTAGGTTTACATCAAATTCTTTAAGGTTTTCGTCATGAAAAGCTAAGTTTTGAATAGCAACAGAAGCACTTACCCTACGCTTTTCTTTCTTGTGATTTTTCAATATTTCACAAGCTTCGGCAGTGGTAAGACAGGCTAAATGAATTTTACCCTCGGTATATTTCACGAGATTAAGCTCACGCTCTACTCCAATGACTTCTGATATATTTGGAGAACCTTTCATTCCCATAAACACTGAAACTTCACTTTCATTAATCTCAGCTCCTTCATCAAGTGTGGTATCATGTGGAAAGCTTATTATTTGCCCATCAAATATCTTAGCATATTCAAGAGCTGTTTTCATCACATTTCCTTTGCTCAAAAATTTTCTATCTTGTGCAAATGCCGATGCTCCATTCTGCTGCATATCATAGAGCTCCGCCATATTCTCGCCCTTTAAACCAGTTGTCAAAGCCCCAATCGGTAAAATCTTCGTTGCGGCATCATTTGCCTGATTCTTAATGAAATTAATTCGTTCCTTAGAATCAGCAGGTGCATTTTTATGAGGCAAAATGGCAATATGTGTATATCCACCATGTGAGGCTGCCTCGATTCCTGTCTGGTAATTTTCTTTAAACTCCTCCCCTGGGTCTGGAATACTTCCAACAAGATCAAGCATTCCGTTAGTGATGTGCAAATTCGGAATATCAATAATTCTATCGGCAGCTTCATTGATGTTTTTCGAAATAAGAACAATCTCACCTTTATCTATTAACAAATCTATCGTTTGATTGTTATAGGTACTTTCCCTATCCACAAGGGTTACTTGTTTAAATAATATTCTCATTTTCTTTTATTTTGAAAAGCTAGATAAATCATTTCTATCACATAAAACACCAAAGCTAACATCAAGAAAAAATAGGAACTGCTTTGGTTCTTTTTATGATTATTTAAAAAGGCATTCCATTGCTCAGAATGGTTGTCCAATAAATGAATCCAATGGCTACTTTCAGTAATTTCTGCTAATTTATTAACACTCAAAAAAGACATTTCACTTTCTTGATTATCATTATTAAGCCCAATAGACTGAACGATTTCTTCTCCCCTAAGGATATCTACAAACCCCTGTTTATTAAATAGATCCGAAAGAACAACAATCTGTTTCCCTTGGATTTTCATTAATTTAGGACTCATTTTATTGCCTCGATAAAGTATTCTAAGTGTTTCTTCTTTTTCTTCTTCATGGAGTTCAATCCTGTCACTTTTCCCTATTACCAAGTGACTTGCAGTAGGATTTGCTTTTATCAATCCCATATTCAAAGAAATAGGAACAAATAAAGTATGTTTTTCAAAATTTGTATGCTCAAATGATGAACTCTGAAGAAATAAAAGTCCCTTTTTAGTATTTTGATAAGAGAGAAATGCTTGTCCGTTTGCTAATTGTAAAAGTTCTTTACTTTCAAAGGTTTCACTTAACTCCCAATGTTTTTCTGACTGAAGGCTTCCTGCTGAAATATCGATATTACTTTCATTAAAAACCCCTTTAAATAGAGGGTTATTTGTTACCACTTGGGTAATTTTCATTGGATTTTCATCCTGTTGTTTTAAACGAAAATCGCTTCCCATTAACCTCAACACATCATTTGATTGCTCTCTTGAATCACTTGGGATAAACCAAACATTAGCACCTGATTCCAGTTGTTTTTTTGCCTTTTGGAGAATAGCGGTATGAGCTGAACCTAATTTGTTTAAAACCCATAAATCTACCTGCTCAAGTGCTGCTAAGTTTAGGTTTTTAGGTTTTTGAACAATTACCTCATAATTTGCCTTTTGGAATAATTTGGTAAGAAAGCTAATATCTTCATTAGAAATCAATACAACCTTAGGCTTATTGTTTATAGGGATTGTTAAGAAAAATTGATTGTCTGAAGTATAAAAAGGATCTTGAATTTTTATTTCTAATTTCCCATCATGTCTATTGGGTAAACTAAATTTGACAAGAACGTCTTGTTCTGAAGCGCCCATTAAATCAGTTTGAGCAATCGCCAATTGTTTTTTATGAGATAATACCTTTAGTTTTAACTTAGACTGAGCCTCTGCCGAATGGTTTTTTAAAGTAACGACAAGTTCTATGGGTTCACCCGAAATTAAAATGGGATTTTTTAAGGCTACTTTTTCAATAGAAATATTTCCTGTTTGTTCTGTAGAAAAAGGGATTAAATAAACCTGATTACTATCATTTCTTTGAATCTTATGAAGATTCTTATATTGGTTTTCTTGAAAATCTCCTAAAAAATACGTTTCGGTTTCTTCCGCTACATTTTGGGAAACTTGCTCATAAATAAAATCGATATTTTGCCTAAAATGACTTGGTTGAATATTGGAGATTTTTTCCAAAGCTTCTTTTCTACCAATTTTTTTCAAATGTTTACCTCGAAAAAAATCATTTGTAAGAACTAAGAACTGATTAGCCTGACTACTCTCAATAAGCTCTGTAGCGTATTTCTTTGATAAATCTAGAATTGTTGGAGTTCCCAATTTTCGAGTATTAGACATAGAATTGTCTATAAAAATGGCTAGGCTATTTGCTTTTTTTTGATTCTTGTTCCCTACAAAAAACTGCGCAAATGCCAGAACAAGTGCCGAAACAATCATACTTCTTAGTAAAATCAAGAACAGATTCTTATATTTTACTTTTCTATTTTGCTCTTTCGTGAGCTCTTCAAGTAATTTAAAATTTGAGAAATAGTGTTTTTTATATCGCTTAAGATTTAGGATATGTATAAGAATCACCAAAAGAATGGTGAATAAAAAAAATAGTATGACAGGGTTTAAGAATGACATCAAAAATCAAAATTAGCTTTTTTGATTGATATATTGATACTTTTGCAAAGGATTGAAGAAAATATTATGAACATAGAGGAATTTCGCAAAGAGTCGATAGAAAGAAAAAAGGAAAACGAGAAGTTTTTTAAAAAACTTAAAAATAAGAAAATCAAAAACTTAGATCATATTTTTCAAGAAACTCACGAAGAGGTTTTCAAAAAAACAGACTGTTTAGATTGTGCAAATTGCTGTAAAACAACCAGTCCAATTTTTAAAGAAAGAGATATTAAAAGGATTGCTAAAGATTTTAATCAGAAACCAAAGGATTTTATTGCGCAATATCTAAAAATTGATGAAGATTATGATTATGTTCTTCAGCAAAGTCCTTGCACTTTTTTGAATGACGATAATACTTGTTTCATTTATGATATACGCCCTGATGCTTGCAGAGAATATCCGCATACCAATCAGAGAAAAATGAATCAGATATTACCGCTCACTATGCAAAACACTTTGGTTTGCCCTGCCGTGTTAGAGATTACTGAAAGGTTGAAGGGGAAAATTTAATCTAAAAAACGTTTAGAAATTTCGGGTGTTTTCCAAAGACATTGTTCACTATTACCAAACCATTTAATTCTGTTTTTGGCAATATAATCATAAAGAAAATTCGCCCATTTCTTAGGAATAAAAGTGAAAATATTTAGCCATTTATATTTCGGCAATTTTTTGATGATTTTAAAAAATGCTTCAGACTTCACCCATGCTTTTTGCCCAAAAGAAACATATACTACACTATCTATTTGTCCCAAATGCAATTGTTCTACGAGACTTTTCCCTAAGGGAGATTGTAAACTGGCGAAAAAAAATATCTTTTTTTGGTCGGCAAGGATGATTTTTTGGATGGATCGATCACATAAACCACAGTTTCCATCATATAATACAAGATGCTCTGGTAAGGGTTTATTTAAGACGGATCTCTCCATTCTAAGGTAGATAAAATCTGTTCAACATCTTTCTCCACTTCATTATAGATAGGCCTTAATGAATCCACATTTGGAGTTAAATCATAATACAATGATGCCCTAAAAATATGATTAAAACTATCGGTCACAACAAATTGAATCGGCGAAGCAACTTCTCCAAGGATTTTATAACGTATTCCGTATTTTTTCTTTTCAAAATCTTCTATGATTTTTTCATCCATTCCTGCGGCACGTTTAATATGTCCTAAAGTTAGTTTGATAGATTCTGTAAGATTTTCTTCAAAATTTCCTTTTTGAACAGGCATATAGGTACAATGAATTGTTGTACTATAATATGGACTTGTTAAGTTAAACTGATTGACATCTTTCCATTTTATTTTAAAATAATCTGGAAAACTAAAAGTTAATGGCAAAGGTGGAACATCAAATTTTCTTTCATTTTTCTTGAGAGGTTCAATCCTAAAATATCCTTTTGGCTTTGGTTGAAAATCTTCTGAACATGAAACCATCACGATTGTCATAAAAAAAAATGCAAGCAGTCTTTTAATCATTGAGTGTAAATTTTAGTTTGAGTATCCTTCTTTCATCTATTGCTACAATGGTGAAAGAATAGTCTTGAAAATGGATCATTTCGTCCTTCTGTGGCAATTTACCACATTGTTCTAAAACAAAACCAGCCAGAGTTTCTGAATCCCCTTTATTTTCTTCAAAAGCGTCTTCGTTCACATGATCAACAGCTCGATAAAAGTCCTTTAGAAAAATTTGCCCTTCGAAAATAAAATTCTTTTCATCTATCTTTTGATATTCCAAACGATCATCATCCATTTCATCTCGAATATCACCTACAATTTCCTCTAGGATATCTTCCATAGTAACGATTCCGTGCATTCCTCCATACTCATCTGATACAACAGCAATATGCGTTCGCCTCTTCTGGAACTCTCTTAGTAAATCATCCAATTTGATATTCTCGGTAATAAAAAATGCTTCTCTAAGATGTACTTGCCATCTAAAATTTGACTCATATCGCAAATACGGCAATAAGTCTTTGATATAAATAATTCCTTTTACCTTATCTTTTTTCTCTTGATATACGGGAATTCTTGAATAGCCACTTTGAAGAATATGCTCCAAAAGTTCGTCAAATGGTGTGAGAATATCTACAGCAAATACCTGAGTTCTTGGGGTCATTATTTGCTTAGAATCTGTATTTCCAAACTTTGCAATTCCTTGCAATATCATTTGTTCATTTTGTGATTCTCCTTGCTCTTGAGTTATTTCCAATGCCTGAGAAAGATCACTAACGGAAATAGATAATTTGTTATTTTTTTCTTCAATTACTGATGTTGCCTTGGACATTAATTTACTAATGGGTGCCAATCTTTTGTTTAAGAAAAACATCGGTTTGGTCATCATATTGGCAAATTTCTGAGGTTGTTTATTTGCATAAACTTTGGGTAATACTTCTCCAAATAGCAATAAAAATGAAGTGGCAACAGCCACTTTAATCAAAAACTCTACAACTGTTTGGTGTTCTTGATCAAAGTATTGAAAATTGATTAGATTACTCAAGAAAACCTCTGTGATAATAACAATTGCTATATTTACAATATTGTTAACAATAAGGATTGTAGCAAGTAGCTGCTCTGGGTGATGAATAAGTGATTTTAAGATATCATTATCCTCAAGAACTTCGTCATCTTTTTTCAAAGAGAAAAAAGCAACTTCAGAACCTGAAATAAGAGCAGAACAAAGGAGTAAAAAAACGATTAGTATTCCCATATACACCCAACTCCAATCAAAAGGATTGAAGAGAGATTGAATAATTATTTCATTTAATAAGGCTGGGGGTTCTGGCTCCACAAATTAAGTTTTCGTTCAACTATAAAGGCGACTCGTCAGATTCTTTGTACTGTGTACTGTTATCATTTTCAAGTGCCTTTTGACTTCGACTTAACAAATGTAATTCATCTGCGACAATTTCAAAAGAATATTTCTTATCATTTGTTGTAGGATCTTCCCAAGAGCGAGACCGAATTCTCCCTTCAACATAAAAAAGTGCTCCTTTTTCTACAATTAAATCTGCCAAATTTGCCATTCCACGCCAAACAATAATCTGGTGCCACTCTGTGTGTTCGCTTTTTGATCCGTCTTTGTTTTTGTAAATCTCTGTAGTAGCTAAAGAAAAACGACCTAATTTCACACCATTTTCAAGTGTTTTAATTTCTGGGTCTCTCCCTACTCTTCCAATTAATATTACTTTATTTACCGAATTTGCCATAACAGTTATTTTTTTAAATTTATATTCTGATTAAATCAAATTTAACATAAATATATAAGAACAAAGGATATAGGTAATAACAACAGAATTTTGGTTTGTTTTTTATTCCTTCAATTTTCAAGAAATCTGTCCATACTTGACAATTTATTTTAAATTTGAAACATGAAAAAAATATTAGTAACTGGGGGTGCTGGTTATATTGGCTCTCACACCGTTGTAAGATTATTTGAATCTGGATATTCACCAATAATTATGGATAATTTGAGCAATTCTGAGCCTTTTATCCTAGATAGGATTAATAAAATATGTGGAAGTGATATTCCTTTTTTACAGTTAGATTGTACGCAACAAAAAAGTTATCAACAGGTTGTTGATAACTTTGGAAGTATTGATGGAGTTATTCACTTTGCGGCTTATAAGGCCGTGGGAGAATCTGTGGAAAAGCCTGCACAATACTATCAAAATAATATCGGAAGCCTTAGTCAACTGATTCTCAATTTAGGAAAAATGAACTGTGGAAAACTTGTATTTTCATCAAGTTGTACAGTCTATGGTCAACCTAATATACTTCCAGTAACAGAAAAAAGTCCTATACAACATGCCGAGTCTCCTTATGGATACACCAAACAAGTGGGAGAAGAATTACTCCTATCGGAAGCTAAAAATAAAAAATTTCAAAGTATCGCTTTAAGGTATTTTAATCCTATTGGAGCTCATCCAAGTGGTTTGATTGGAGAATTGCCAAAAGGAATTCCTAATAACTTACTTCCTTATATCACACAAACAGGTGCGGGTATCCGAAAAGAACTTTCCATTTTTGGTAATGATTATAATACTCCAGATGGAACTTGCATTAGAGATTTTATTCATGTTTTAGATCTTGCGGATGCACATATAAGAGCTTTAGAATATATGGAAGAACATCCTGAAACTTCTATAGACTTTTTTAATATCGGTACAGGAAACGGAAACTCTGTTTTAGAAATGGTTGAATTATTTGAAAAAGTATCTCAACAAAAACTCTCTTATAAAATTGCACCAAGAAGAACTGGTGATATCGAAAAAATTTGGGCAGACACCAGCATTGCTAATAATGTTTTAGGATGGAAAGCTAAAAAAAGTATCGAAACAGCCGTTAAAGATGCTTGGAATTGGCAAAAGAATTTATAATCAGAATATTCTTTACCACTATGACAAAAATTTTAGCATAAATTCTCATCCACAATATTAAAAAGATTTGAAAAACTTCTCATGATATTTGGGTATGAGATAGTGGATGTAGCGATAAGACAGAAGAAATTGCTCGATTATGAACCACAGTACACTTTAAAACATTTCTTTTACAAATTTACTCGTTAACAACTGTCCAACAAATAGCTAATAAAAAAAGCATTTCAACTAATTGAAATGCTCTTTTTTTACAATAGAATTATTTGAATACTAATACTCAAAAGTCTTAATTGTGTTGATAAATGCTTTGGCATTTTCTACGGGTACAGTAGGTAAAATCCCATGCCCAAGATTTACAATATAATTCTGTTTTCCAAAGGCTTTAAGCATTTTCTTCGTTTCTTTTTCAATCGTAGGGATTGGTGCATGAAGCATAGAAGGATCAAAATTTCCTTGAAGCGTGATTTTATCTCCTACTTGCTCTCTTGCGTAAGCTGGTGAACATGCCCAATCGATTCCTACTCCATTTACATTGAGTTCAGCCATTTCTTTAAGTGCATACCACGCTCCTTTGGCAAAAATAATATTCGGAACGGTGCATTTTGCCATAATCTGTTTGATGTATGGGTAGGCAAATTCCATAAAAGCATCTTTGCTCAAAAGTCCTGCCCAAGAATCAAAAAGTTGGAAAGCTTGAGCTCCTGCTTCTACTTGAGCTTCCATATAAGCAATGGTTGTCTCTGTTATTTTTTGTAATAATACATGAGCTGCTTCAGGATTGTTAAAGCAAAAAGACTTAGCCTGAGAAAAATCTTTGGAACCCTTTCCTTGTACCATATAACAAAGAATGGTAAAAGGTGCTCCTGCAAAACCAATCAAAGGAACCTCTCCTTTGAGATCCATTCTTGTTTGCTTGATTCCGTCCATTACATAACCTAATGCTTCATGAACATCTGGGATAACTAGTGCTTCGGCATCTTCTAGTGAATTGATTGTTTTGGGTAGAAAAGGTCCTTGGCCTGGAATCATTTGAACTTCCAAACCTAAAGCTTCTGGTACCACCAAAATATCCGAAAATAAAATGGCTGCATCGGTTCCCACTTGCCAAATAGGCATGGTGGTTATTTCTGAAACCAACTCAGGTGTTTTACAACGCTCAAAAAAGGTATATTTCTCTCTTAAAACACGATAATCAGGTAAAAACCTACCTGCTTGACGCATCATCCACACGGGAGCTCTTTCTACTTCTTCACCTTTTAATGCTCTTAAAAAAAGGTCGTTTTTTAAAGGGGGAAAATTCATATTTTCTTTGTTCTTTCTTTTAAACAATCAAGCATCGCTTGTTTGGTAGGTTTTGGACTCAAAATTACTCTTGAGTCTGGAATCGAAAAACGCAAAAGTGCTTCCTTTGTGGTTTTTCCGATGCAAATATACTGGCTAGAAGGCGTATCCTCATTCAATTCAAAAAAACTTTTTACTTGGCTGGGACTTGCTACTAGAATATAATCAAAATTATAGGGGAATTTTTTCGGGTTTAATTCTGTAAAATACACCTCTTTGCGATGGTAAACAACAGGACTTTTTTCCAAGGATTTTTCCATATTCCTAAGTCCAAGATTTCCCGTTAGATGAATCACTTCTTGAACAGGGTATTTTAAAATTTCCGCCGCCAAATCGTCTGCATAAACTGATTTTGACAAAACAATATCCCTAAACTTTTCTGCTAGTAATCTTTGAGACTTTTCAGAATTGGTAAAAATCATTCCTTGAATTTCAATATTAGACCTCATTAACCAACTGGCAGCCTGAACACTGGTAATAACTACATTTTCAAAGGATTGAATCCTTAAATTTTGAACATTCTCAAAAATTATTTTGATAAAATCATGAGAATCAATTGATAAATTGATATCCGTTATCAAATTTTGATCTAAGCAATATGTGAACAATGCTCTCAAAAACTGTTAGCGTTTTGAAGTAAGTTTATCAATAATGGCTTGTGCGCCTTCTTTGAGAGATAAACTGGCGGCTTCTTTTCCTAAATGCAATTCGTTTGGCGAGAAATCAGCTTCAATTTCATGACGAATTTCCTTTCCTGTTTCCACATCAATCAACACTGTAGAAAGGATTGTTTTTCCATTCTCCACTCGTGCTCTTGCTCCTATTGGGGCAGAACACCCACCGTTGAGTACATGAAGATATTGTCTTTCAGACAGTACATTATTGGCGGTTTCTGGGTGATGTAATTTTTGGAGTTTAGATAGAATTTCGGTATCATTTTCTCTGCAAACTATGGCAATAGCTCCTTGTCCTGGTGCAGGAAGCATCCAGTCTAATCTCATTGCTATTTCATGGTCTAAATCCATACGTTCTAGCCCAGCAGCGGCAAAAATAGCTCCATCCCAATTACTGGCTCTTAGCTTTGCAATTCTTGTTTGGACATTCCCTCGGATATCGACTACTTTGGTATTTGGATAACGACTTTTCCATTGGGTTTGTCTTCTAAGAGAACTGGTTGCTATGACCATTTCTCGATCTTCTTCCATGAATTTTAAATCTTTTCTTACCACCAAAACATCTTCCCAACTGGCTCTTTTGAGTATGGCTGCCATTTGGATTCCTTCGGGTAAACGAGTAGGCACATCTTTTAGAGAATGAACCGCAAAATCGATTGCTCCAGAGAGCAAAGCATCATCCAATGCTTTGGTAAAAACACCTTTCCCTCCCATTAGCGGAAGCGGGGTATCTAATACTTTATCGCCTTCAGATAATATTTCTACTAATTCACATTCTTGCCCCAATTCTGCTAATTGACTTTTCACCAATTCACTTTGCCATAATGCCAATTTACTTTTTCTAGTTCCTAGTTTCCAAGTCATTTTATTGAATTTTATTGGGATCTTTTAATTGAAACATCTCATTGACAATCTCTATGATATCGTCATTTTTTCGATATCTGTTTTTGATATATTCAATGGTTTGGTTCATTACTTTGTTCATCACAAATTTTGAAAAAACATCGGCTTTTTCAAGTTCATTTTCTGTGAATTTAAATTTTTGCTTTTCCAATTCACTGGTTCGCAGATTCTCCATCTTTTTTCTGAAATTTCCAATCAATGGAAAAATCTCACGCATTTTCATCCAATCATAAAATTCCATTTCATGAAGATTGATAATGGTTTTTACTTTTGGAATATTTTTTCTTCTTAAATCCAAAGTCTGATCTTGAATTTTCTGAAGTTCGTCCATTTCTACCAAATCTACTGTTGGGTGATTTTCTAGAGCAATATCCACATTTCTAGGAACTGCCAAATCCAATATCACTCTTTGGTGTGTATCTACCTCATCAAAGTGTGATTCTTTCACGGTATAAGTATCCGCACCTGTAGCTACAATGATAATATCAGAACTTTGAAGTTTTTCTTTCAAGCATTCTACAGGACAAGCCAAAACGTTGAGTTCTTTAGCCAATTTCTCAGCCTTTTCGAAGGTTCTATTCATTAAAGTAACCTCTCCTACTCGATAATTTTCAATGAGGTTTTTTACGGCTGTGTCTCCCATTTCTCCTAATCCATAAAGGAGTATTTTTTTATCCTCGAGATTGTTGAATCTTTGTTTGATATACAAAACCGCTGCGTGTGCAATAGAGGCTGGACCATTGCTAATATCGGTATCTGTACTTACTGATTTATAACATTGCAAAACATATTGCATCAAACGATGTGTCACATTATCTACTAACTGATATGCCGTAGAATACTTAATACCCGTTTTTACTTGATTGATGATTTGCAAATCTCCTAGAATCATAGAATCTAAGCCCATACACAAAGCAAAAAGATGATCTACCGCTCTTTTTCCTTCGTGAACAAAACCATAATGATTAAACAAAGTAGGGCAAGTTTCTGTTCCCTTTATAAAAATTTCTTTCAGAAATTCTATATCATGAAAACGAGCAAAAACTTGTGTTCTATTACAGGTGTCAATAACAAAAAAAGAGGAAACGCCTTGCGCTTTTGCTTCTTTATGCATCCAATCCAAACGTTCGGAGCTAAAAGAAAACTTCTCTCTAATTTTTAATGGAGATTTCCAATGGCTAATTCCCAAACTAATGAATCGGGTATTCTCTTCTTGATCCAACATAGGTGTTGTTTGGGTAAAATTAAAGGATTTCTAAAACATTTTCTGGAGGACGACCAATAACGGCTTTATTTCCAGAAACCACAATTGGGCGTTCAATCAGCTTAGGATTTTTCACCATCCAATCGATCCATTCTTCTACTGAAAATTCTTTTCCTTTGAGTTCTTTCTTGAAAATATCTTCTGTTTTCCTTACCAAATCCTTGGCAGGGATTCCTAGTTTTTTAAGAATATCTTCTATTTCTTTTTTGCTCGGTGGAGTATCAAGATATTTTACAACAGAAAAATCAGCACCTTTTTCTTCCAAAATTGCCAAAGTATTTCTGCTCTTAGAACATCTGGGGTTATGATAAATTTTCATCTTTGTAATCGGTTGTTCTTTTGGTTCTGCAAATTTACGATAATGTATTTAATTTTTTTGCTGATATATATCAAAGGAAAAAAGATAATTTCATTTTCTATTTTCATAATTACCTCACTTTCTTCCGTACTTTTGCATTATGCAAAAAAAAATAGCCATAATAGGTGGAGGAGCTGCAGGGTTTTTCGCTTCTTTTTCCGTTAAAAAACATCATCCGAATGCTGAGGTAGTCATTTTTGAAAAAACTGCTCGTTTACTTTCAAAAGTAAAAGTATCTGGAGGAGGAAGATGCAATGTTACTAATGGCTGTAGAGATATTCCAGAACTTATCAAGGCTTACCCAAGAGGAAGTCGTTTATTGAGAAATCTTTTCTATCAATTTTCTACGGGCGATACCTGGGATTGGTTTGAAGAGCGTGGCGTGAAACTGGTTTTGCAAGAGGATCAATGTGTTTTTCCTGCATCTCAAGATTCTCAAACGATAATTGATTGTTTTCTGGAAGAGACAAGAATCAATGAGATTCAAATAAGAACTAAAACTGGGGTAGATTCCATTGATAGAAATGAAGACGATTCTTTTTGTATCAATAAGAATCATCAGGAAAAATTTAGCCATATTATTATTGCAACGGGTGGTTTTCCGAAAGCAAGAAACTATGAATGGATCAAAAACCTTGGGGAAAAGATAGAATTACCACGTCCTTCCTTGTTTACATTTAATATGCCCAATGAATCCATCAAAGAACTGATGGGAATCGTGGTGGAAAACGCCCTAACGAAAGTTGAGGGAGGAAAATGGCTTGGCGATGGTCCTTTACTTATCACGCATTGGGGAATGAGTGGTCCTGCCATTTTAAAACTATCTGCTTATGCTGCCAGAGAATTGGCGGACAAGGAATATCAGTTTACTACGAGGATCAACTGGGTAAATATACCCGATTTTGAACTTGTAAAACAACAACTATATTACACTCAGCAACAGCATCCCAATAAAAAAATTGATAATCAAAAGAGCTTTCCGCTTTCTAGTCGTTTATGGACTTTTTTATTAAAAAGAGCTGAAATATCTCCCGAAAGAGCTTGGAAAGAATTGGGTAGTAAAAGCATTAATAAACTAACAGAAATTCTTACCAACGATGGGTATCAAGTATCTGGAAAAACAACTTTTAAGGAAGAATTCGTTACCGCAGGGGGCGTTTCTCTCAAAAACATTAAACCCAAAACTTTAGAGAGTAAAAATAATAGCAATATCTATTTTGCAGGAGAAGTTTTGGATGTCGATGGAATTACGGGTGGCTATAATTTTCAAGCAGCCTGGACCACGGGCTTTGTCGCTGGGAAATTGGGGTGAATGAATATTACTTAAATTTCCTATCTTTGAGGTATTTCGCTTCAAAAATAACACAATGAATCCAATTAAAAGAGTAATACAATCCAGAATAATTCAGCTATTAGCCCAAAGTGAATCGATCTCAAAAATAAAACATCCGCCGACGGTTGGAGAATTACGAGAAAGTTTTATAGTTAATTTCCTCAAGGATTTACTCCCAAAAAGAATCTCATTAAATACAGGAGTTATTTGTGATGCAACAGGTAATATTTCAAGACAACTTGATTTAATTTTAACTGATGAAAGCTATTTGCCTAAAATAAACTTTGGAGGAAGAAACTCAATTATTCCTGTTGAATCTGTTCTAATGTTTGCTGAAGTTAAATCAACGTTATCAACGTTAGATTTAGAGCAAATTGAAGAGCAAATAAAAGGAATGTACCAATTAAAACTTGCTAAATATGGAGCATCCAATCCAGATGAAAAAATCTCTATTCACGGGTTAGTAATCGCTTTTGATTGTAATATCAAAGAAGAAACACTAGAGGAATGGCTGAATGATAACAAAGGAGTACTTGCAATTTGCATAATTGATAAATATTCTATGCTGAGAACAAAAAGTCGAATACAAATCATACGTAGTAAGAAAGAAATAAAATTTGATGAAACTTTATCTTTTATTGGAGCACTCTATCAAGCATTAGAACTACAAATATCAAAGCGTGAATTCGTTCCCAATTGGCATACTTATTTGAGTAGAAAATAATGCGAAACACAGCCTTTACCTTGAGAAATCCAAAAGAAAAGAATTCCTTACGATAAATCATTTAAGAAAGCGATTGCACTTTAAGTAATTACTAAACCCATAAGCACAACACTATTCACACTGTAAATCAATATCATAAATAATACAATTTGGAAAAAACACATCATCCTAATTCTTCTATCAAATCACAAAAAAACGACGAAATTTTTCAATTCCGTCGTTTAATAAAGTTATTTTACTAATCACAATAAAAAACTATTCTTTCACAAAGCGTGCTTGTATTTTTCTACCGTTCTCATCTGTTCCTTGAATAAAGTATAATCCTTGGGCAAGTTCCGAAACGTCTATCTGAAATCCGTTTTGATTTCCAATTTCGAATTGTTTTACTAGCTTACCATCACTTTGAAGAATTGTCAAACGGGTATTTTCTTGGTCTTTTGGAAAAAACAACGTGGAATTTACAGGATTTGGATATATCTCTAAAAACACACCGTCGTTAGATTCAACACTCAATTCGGGTGCTTTTACCTTTTCCCCAATATTATTGGCATTTTGAAAAACATATTTATTATTTTCCTTTTTCCAAACCACTGTATTCAAATGAATATGTTCTTCTTTCCAAGTACTTTTCCATTTAATTGCATGCCTTTGAATATGTTCTGTTCCCGAAGCAATCGCTCCTGTTCCTGATGGAATTCCAAAAGAACTCTTTGAAAGCACCTCTCTTAAAATATGATTGTGGTAAATATTTCCGTTTGGAATATTGGCATCATAGTTTGCTTGGTATTCCCAAATACTATCTTGGGTTAAATAAACCCCTGTGTAAAAATCTCCGTTTTGTGCTTGAAAATATTTTGTATTTGTATAAACTATCAAACTATCTTCTGTTCTGTACCATTGAAAACCAGCATTTACCTCAGCAGAATTCGCACTATAATTAGCGTTTATCTCTGCCACCAACTGATTTTTTATTCCTGGGTGTAAAACACCTTTTAGTTTCGCATTAATTGCTACAGATGGATATCCTGTTGGATTAATCTGGTTACTAATCGCTTTTGCTTTTGATGCATATAATGCACTCGTAGAAGAAGGTTGTAGATCCATAAAAATGGCTTTTACTTTTACCTCCTGATAGATAGCCGCTGTAGTAGGGATTCCATTCTTACCACAGTATCCACACCAAGTAGCTTCTAGTGGAGTATAAAGTGATTTTTGAACTTGTGGTACTTCTATTTGTGCATATAAACTACTTGCAGTAAGTAAAAGGGCAAGGGATAACATTTTCTTCATCATCTTTTTTATTTTGGTTGTTTTTTTGTCTAATGATTTGAATGTTCCTTACGATTCTTTATCTTTTTTGGTAAAAAAAATTATAAGCTTAATAAAAAAAATGGGTGTTTTTAGCCGTACCCTCTAATTATAAAAAACTTAAACACCACAAAAATAAACACTTGAAATCATAAATTCATTGAAAGTATAATTGATCCTCAAAAAGGAAACATTTTTATTTTAGAAAAGAATATAAATTTCAAAATTCTTATTTTAGCGAAAGTTCTCCCTAAAAAAAAACTTAATACAAGGCAAGCTCATCGCCTCTGTATAACATTTTACATATATATATAAACTGAGAAGATTTGAAAATAAAACAATATCTATCTGTTGGCGTCCCTACAGTTGCCAGTGATATAGGAGAAAATAATAAGTTTGTGAAACACCTTGAGAATGGATATCTATGCAGGAATGATAAAGACTTTAAAGATGCAATAATCGATATTTCAAAAATGAGTGATGAAAGATATTTTGCGTTAAGCAAAAGTGCATTTGAAAATAAAAGTGAATTTTCTATGAACAAATATTGTGAATCATTTATAAGGATTTATCAACGTAAGGTTTTTTGAATAAAATCAGTACAATTTGGTAGTCTTTTTTGTCAGTAGCGAGATTCCATTTTACTATATTTTTGAATCAATTAATTTCTTGATTTTCTTCTCAATTTTAGCTTTTTCTTCATTAGATATTTCATTCAATTCTTGTTTAAAAAAATTAAAATACTTGTGGTTTTTATCATTAATTTCTTTTATTAGAATATGTAAATTCTCCTTTGAAATATCATATCCTAATTTACTTCCTTTTTCATAAAGGTATAATGCTTTCCTTAAGCTTCTTTTACAACAAATACCTGATTCATAAATTGTCGCCAACATGTTACAAGCTTCAGGGTGATTAAAATTTGTGGCTTTAGAATACCAATAAAGACATTTAGAGGCATTGGCAAAAGGGTTTGGGGTTAAGTAGGCATCATTTTCATAAAATTGACCTAATTCAAACATAGCATTTTTATTATCTAAAGCAGATCTAATTAATAAATCTTCATATACATGAAGTAACGATACTTTTTCTTTAAAAGTTAAGACCTTAGAGAATTTGTATAAATAATCCTCTAACTCTTTTGATGCTAAAAATAGCGTTTTGTTTTTCATTGTCATTTAAATTTTATAAAACCTGCTGTCGTCAAATCTTAAGACAAGCATCGAGTGGCATCTACTCCAAATTAATTATTTTTCGACAAATAACAAAAGAATTACTTTGACTTCTCAATACAAATTCTTTTCCGCTACTTTCCAAATAAACTACTTGAACTGACAAAGATAAAAATTGTATGTTTTGTCAATTTGAGTGAATTTTGATGGAATGCAATGGCTTCTCGATACAATTTCTTTTCCGTTACTCTCCAAAGAAATCACTCGAACTGACATACTCGATAAAATCCTGTCAATTCAGTTCTGGTTAATAATCGGGATGAACTCTGTCACGACCCACCGGGAAGTTGTTTTTGATGGAATGCAATGACTTCTCGATACAATTTCTTTTCCGTTACTCTCCAAGAAATCACTCGAACTGACATACTCGATAAAATCCTGTCAATTCAGTCCTGGTTAATAATCGGGATGAACTCTGTCACGACCCATCGGGAAGTTGTTTTTGATGGAATGCAATGACTTCTCAATACAAATTCTTTTCCACTTCTTTCCAAATAAACTACTTGAACTGACAAAGATAAAAATTGTATGTTTTGTCAATTTGAGTAAATTTTGATGGAATGCAATGGCTTCTTGATAAAAATTTTCTTTCGTTACTCTCCAAAGAATTCACTCGAACTGACATATATAGATAAAACTGTATCAGAACAAAATATGAGAATCAAACTGACAAAATTGTTATCTAAACCTCCAAAAACAAATAATTAGCCAAGCCTATATAAGCTATTCACTGATTTCGATTATATTTGCTTTTTATCAAACTTTTACTCACAAGAAAGTGAAAATTGATAAAATCAGAACTAACGCGTTATTTTTTTATATAAAAAACTCAATAGATGGACAAGTTTTCCTTTTTAGGAAGTATTCACGGAGCCTTTGTTGAAGACATCTATCAACAGTATCTGGAAGACCCAGACTCTGTTATGCCTACATGGCGGTCCTTCTTCCAAGGGTATCATTTTGCCCACGAAAGCTATTCTGGAGATGAAATTCCAGAAGGATTTCATAAGGAATTTAAGGTAATCAATCTTATCAACGGTTACCGAGAAAGAGGACACCTCTTTACCGAAACAAACCCCGTAAGACAAAGAAGAGCCTATTCCCCTAGTTTGGATATTCAAAACTTTGGACTGAGTGCCGAAGATTTGGATCAAGAATTTCAAGCAGGATCTGAAATAGGAATCGGATCAGCTAGCCTGAGAGAGATTATCATACACCTAGAAGAAGTGTATTGTAGTCATATCGGGATAGAGTTCATGCACATCCACAATGTAGAAGAAGTGCAATGGATTAAGAACCGTATTCACCAAAATGACAATAAAACCATTTTTGCCCCCGAGCAAAAAAAACATATGCTTAAAAAACTGAATGAAGCCGTAGCTTTTGAAAGTTTTTTGCATACCAAATATGTAGGTCAAAAACGTTTTTCGCTAGAAGGTGGAGAAACCGCCATACCTGCCATTGATGCTGCCGTAGAACACGGTGCCGATTTTGGAATCAAAGAATTTGTTTTCGGAATGGCTCACCGTGGAAGGTTAAATGTCTTGGCTAATATCTTTAGAAAATCCTATTCAGATGTCTTTAAAGAATTTGAAGGAAAAGGATATATCGATGAAGAATTTGACGGAGATGTAAAATATCACCTCGGATACACACGAGAAATGGCAACAGACAGAGGGAAAGAAGTAAAAATGAGCCTCTGCCCAAACCCTTCTCACCTAGAAACAGTGGACGCTGTAGTAGGAGGAATTGCCAAAGCAAAAATAGACCACGAGTACGGAAAAGATGCCAATGCCGTTATGCCGATCCTTATTCATGGAGATGCAGCCATTGCAGGACAAGGGATTGTTTATGAAGTGGTACAAATGGCTCAGCTAGAACCTTATCACGTTGGAGGAACTCTTCATTTAGTAATCAATAACCAAATAGGGTTTACCACCAACTACCTCGATGCCCGATCAAGCATTTACTGTACTGATATTGCCAAAACAACCATGTGTCCTGTTTTCCATATCAATGGAGACGACGTAGAAGCCGTGGTTCATGCAATGGAAATAGCCATTGAATATCGTCAGAAATTTAATAAAGATGTGTTTATCGATCTATTGTGCTACCGAAAATACGGTCACAACGAAGGAGACGAACCGAGATTTACGCAACCAAATCTTTATAAACTGATCTCAAAACACCCGAACCCAAGAGAAATATATAACGAAAAACTCATGGGACAAGGTGTGGTAGAAAAACAAATCGTAAAGGAAATGGAAAAAGAGTTTAAAACACTCCTTAGCCAAGACCTAGACGAAGCAAAATCTGCCGAAACACAAGATATCACACCATTTTTGGAAGAAGAATGGAAAGAAATGAGAAGAGGAAAATTCTCAGACTTCCACGAATCTCCAAAAACAGGTATAGCACTAGAAACGCTTAAAGAAGTTGCCCAAAAAATATATACCCTTCCAGAAGACGCCAATGTGTACAAAAAAGCCGTAAGGCTTATGGGAGACCGCCAAAAAATGGTGGAAGAGACCAACAAACTGGATTGGGGAATGGCAGAACTTCTTGCCTATGGAACTTTGCTACACGAAGGAGAATCTGTAAGACTCACAGGACAAGACGTAGAAAGAGGAACTTTTTCTCACCGTCATGCCGTATTGAGAACAGAAAACTCAGAAAGACGTGTACGCATCCTAGAAAAGCTTCAAAACAACTCACAAGTATGTATTCACAACTCACTATTGAGCGAATACGGAGTACTCGGTTTTGAATACGGATACGCAATGGCACGTCCGCATACCCTCACTATTTGGGAAGCCCAGTTTGGAGATTTCTCAAACGGAGCACAAATCCTTATTGACCAATATCTTTCTGCCGCAGAAGATAAATGGAAAATACAAAACGGACTTGTAATGCTTCTTCCTCACGGATATGAAGGTCAAGGAGCCGAGCACTCATCAGCAAGAATGGAAAGATATCTCCAGCTTTGTGCCCAGCTCAATATGCAAGTTGCCAATCCTACCACACCTGCACAAATGTTTCACCTATTGAGACGCCAGCAGTACCGTAGGTTCAGAAAACCATTGATTGTATTCACTCCGAAGAGTTTATTGAGACATCCACAGTGTATTTCAACATTGGAAGACCTTTCTACAGGAAAATTCCACGAAATCATTGACGACAATCAAGTACACCCATCACAGGTAAACAAAGTGGTTTTCTGTAGTGGAAAAATCTATTATGAATTGCTTGCCAAAAAAGTAGAACTCGGAAGAGAAGACGTGGCATTGATTAGGCTAGAACAACTTTATCCATTGCCTATTCGAGCCATTAACAAAATAATTACCAGATACAGCAAAGCCAACACCCTAATTTGGGCTCAAGAAGAACCTGAAAACATGGGAGCTTGGACGCATATATTGAGACATCTACGTCATTTCCCATTCGAAGTGATTGCCAGAAGCTCAAGTGCTACCCCAGCTAGTGGATCTAGCAAAAGAGCCAAGAGACGTCAAGAAGAAATAATTGACAATGTATTTGATTTTAAAACAAGATTTTAACAAAAGCCATAAATTACGAGAGCTATGATCGTAGAAATAAATGTACCAAGTCCAGGTGAATCCATCACCGAAGTAGAAATCGCAAACTGGCTTGTGTCAGATGGCGATGTGGTTGAAAAAGACCAAGAATTATGCGAAATTGATTCGGATAAAGCTACCCTGACCGTAAATGCCGAAGAAGCAGGAAAAATAAAAATCCTTGCCGAAGACGGAGAAGAAGTAGCCGTAGGATCTGTTATTTGTACCATAGATACAAGTGCCGCTGGAGAAGCTCCTTCAGCACCTAAAGAAGATAAAAAAGAAGATACTACTGCAAAACCGAACCCAGAACCCCTAGCCCAAAAGCAAAACTACGCCACAGGAACCCCTTCCCCTGCAGCCAAAAAACTCATGGCAGAGAAAAACCTCAACGCCAATGACATCATCGGAACAGGAAAAGACGGAAGAATCACCAAAGCCGACGTAGAAGATGCAAAAGTAGCCATGGGAGACGGACCAGGAAACAGAGGTCAGAAACGCAAAAAAATGTCTTCACTAAGAAGAAAAGTAGCCGAGAGATTGGTAGCCGTAAAATCGGAAACAGCCATGCTTACTACTTTCAACGAAGTGGACATGAAACCCATCATGGACCTAAGAAAGGTATATAAAGAAGAATTCAAAACCAAGCACGGAGTAGGTCTAGGATTTATGTCATTCTTCACCAAAGCCGTAACACGCGCATTGGAAATGTACCCAGCCGTAAACTCTATGATAGACGGAAAAGAAATGGTAAGTTTCGAGTTCTGTGATATCTCTATCGCCGTAAGTTCACCAAAAGGATTGATGGTTCCCGTAATCAGAAATGCCGAAGAACTGGACTTTGCCGGAGTAGAATCTGAAGTAAAAAGATTGGCAATAAAAGCCCGTGACGGAAAAATAGAGCTTAGCGATATGACCGGAGGAACTTTCACCATCACAAACGGTGGAGTATTCGGATCTATGCTATCTACACCGATCATCAATCCACCACAATCTGCCATCTTAGGGATGCACAATATCGTAGAACGCCCAGTGGTACAAAACGGAGAAATTGTTATCCGCCCTATCATGTATGTAGCCCTTAGCTACGATCACAGAATCATAGACGGAAAAGAATCTGTAGGTTTCCTAGTAGCAGTAAAAGAAGCCCTAGAAAACCCAGTAGAAATCCTCCTAGGTGGAGAAGAAAACCTAAAAGCTAATTTGGGACTCTAACCAATACCCATTTTATCATCATACCAAAAACCAGAGCTATACTTTATAGTTCTGGTTTTTTTGTTTTCTTTTTTTTGGAGCGGAAACCCGCTTTCGGCTAAATACCGATTACTTGTTCAATACGCACTTACTTCACTTCATTCATAAGTGAGTTTTCACAATGTATCGGCATTATTCCTGTCAAAAATTTTTATTTCAATGGAATAATCTTTTGTTTTTCCTAAGGAAAAAACAAAAGGATACCGCCTCTATCGGGGCTAATAATATGGTACAGGGAATCAAAAATCCAACAAAAACTAAAGGCAATTGTCGAGTATTATACGTGTAATTATTTGTTTATTTCTTATTCATAACCTTGTTTTTTTGTACCTTAGCCTTATGATATTCAAAAATATAAATAGACTGCTAAATTCACCTACAAAACTTGTATTTTCTGGGCTTTTTGTGTTTTTGATTATGATGAAGGAAGTATAAACGTATAATGACTTATGAATGCGCCTTTGTTATGTGAGGGTGTGTTTATGTGGTTGTTGACTACAAGGCAAAACCAGAAATCAAATAGAAATTAATGAATAAAGAAAGAGCAACTACATATAGTCTTTTAGCACATATTAGAAATACAGGAACTCTAGCCAAAGGTCCAATTGATATATTTATACCATTAGTAAAAAGAGCATTGTCTTATATGAATTCAAAAGGAATACATAAAGGAGAAAGCATCCTTGAAATAAAAACAATTGCAGACGAATTATACGGACTAGATTTCCCTGTCCCAGCTCTAAAGAAAATTTTAAATGCAATTTGCTTAGAAGTTAACGATGATGAAGTAACAAGATTTGTATTACATAAAGATTTATCTTTCAGCATAAATGAATATACTTTCGACGAATTTGATATAATTTTAGAAGAACAAGAAAGAGATATTGAAGAACTAGAAAACCTGTTTGAAGATTTTTGTAAAACATCTGAACTCGATATTAAGAATAGTGAATCCATTTTTAAATTCATAGAAAAAAACAAATTCAATCTTTCTAAATACATTTCTCATAATCAATATCACAATGGAGAAGATTATAATGCAGAAGCTCAGTTTATTGAGTTTTTTAAGCGTATTCCTCAAGTATATGAAAAAATTAAAAACATTTATTTAGGTTCAATTATTTCAGGTTATATCGAATATACACCCGATAAGACTAAAAGCGAAGTAAAACTTTTGTTAGATACGAATTTTATTGTAGGCTTACTTGACTTAAACACACCTGAATCAACACATACTTGTCGAACTTTATTAAAAATAGCAAAACAACAAGGATATAAAGTAAACGTACTTATAGATACTATAAATGAAACAACTAATTTACTTGAAAAAAAGGCAGAATTTTTTGACAAATCTTTTCTTCAAAAAAAAGTAAATACAGAAGATGTTTACAACGCTTGTGAAAGAAGGAATTTGTCTAAAACTGATCTCGAAAGAATAGCTGATAATATTGAAGACTCATTAAAAGAATTTGGGGTTTTAACAATCCCATATACTGATAAACTTAAGAACGAAGCTAAATTTACTGATGATTATAAAAAATTACTTAACTACAGGTCAACGAAAATAGCTGCTTTACACGATGCAATGGCTGTTCTATATGTAAGAAAAGAAAGAAAAAACAAGCGTATTCGTGACTTTGATAAAGTAAAAGCTTGGTTTGTAAATAATACTGCAACTATTCATGGTGACAACTATCATTTAAGAGAAAGATTTCAGCCAGAAACGATTAAAGCAGATGATTTGTTAAACATTCTCTGGCTTAGTAATCCACAGATAACTAATTCAATAAATGGAGAAGATTTAGCTGAAATTGGATTGACTTCTACAATTGCTCTTACACTTAGCCAAAACCTTCCTAAAGCAAAAATACTAAGGGAATTAGATGATAATATTCACAAATATGCTGAAGAGAAAATAAGTGATGAAGATATTGTTCGAGTAGCAACACGAATAACTAATAAACAGCTTAAAGACATTGAGTCTCTAAATTTACTGGCTGAACAGAATAAAGAAGAGTTCATTAAACGATTAGAAGATGAAGCTAAAAAACAAAAAGAGATTGAGGATACTAGAATAAAAAATTTAGAAAAGATATTCAATAATTTATCCATTAAAACTGATAGTCTTGAAAAAAGCAAAAAAGAATATGACGAGAAAAGCAAAGACATTGATGTAATTATTAATCAAAAAAAAATAGAAACTAAACAATTAAAAAGTGACTTAATAAAAGAGAAAAATGAAATAAGACGAATCAAAAGAGAAGCTTGGATAAAAGAACAAGTTAGCAAATGGAGAAATAAGAGTTGGTTTTTATTTTTTATTAGTTTGGCTATCTTTATTGGTATTGGAACATACCTCCTTTATATGTCTGACTGGAATATAGATAATGCAATTTTGAGATTTGAAAGTTGGCAATCTGACTTTATTATTGGTAATTTATTATCAATTTTATCATTTGCATTTATGGCAATTGTCCTTTATTTGATTAAAGATAAATATTGGAACTACGGAAATATAAAAAGCTATAAATCTGAATTAAAAATACCAGATGAACTAAAAGAATTAGAATAACCCCCCGCTACCGCCAATTTCTAATTTCCCGCTGCTCGGGACAAGGTGTGGACACACGGATAACCAAGCCAAATCAACCTATTTTACAAGAAAAACAAAACACTCAATGACCTATCATTGAGTGTTTTGTGGTTTTTTATTCTCAATATGGCTACCAATTAAAAATTGGCAGTGGCAAGGCTGAGTGCTTTCGTTGGTGGGAGGGAGTTGGGAGTTTACCCATGCTGGGCAAACCAAAAGCCAGAGTTAAACATGTTCCACTCTTACTTTGATAACTTACACATTTTATGAGGTACTCGATTTATCACATTTTAAAATTGAACGGTTTTAAATACATGATAGTTTTTTGTAACGTGAAATTGATGACTCACTTTTTTGTTCTTTTCCATTAAAATCGATTTCATCGCATCTATTTTTTGAGAGGATAAAATGTAGTTGTACTCATCTCTCAACATTTCTTTTTTGTTTTCTTCTAAATCAATATAGGAATCAATCAAATATGCTTTAAATTCTAGGTCCATTGCTCTTTTATTGTTTTCAAGTTTAGCTAAAGCTACTTCTTTAGAGTATTTTAATTCTAATTTCTTTAGGTATGACTTTTCCAAAATCTGTAAGACCTTTAGATTCCATTTTTTAAGATCTTCACTTTCTATTTTTCTGTGTATTTGGTCCCTCAAGACATTCTTTTTATACGTACAGGCTGTACGATTGTTTATTGTTGATAAAACGCTGAGTGCAGGAAAGTACTTTTTCTGATAGAATAAGGATTGTGCAAAATCATACTTATCGTTACAACTTAATCTATACTCTCTTTCAATCTCTTCTATTAATACATTACGTTGATAAGAGCAATTCGATTCAAATGGGATAGACTTTGCTATAGATAGAGCTTTTTCATATTCTCGAACATTTTTATGCGTAAAAGCTTGATCAATAATATTGTCGCAGTTTTTATTGTAGTAAGTGTGAATATTTGAAAGAACCATGTCTAAAAATCCCTCGTCCTCACGATCCAATTTTAGGCTGTTTATTCCTTGCGAAATACTTCTTTTTCTAGAACTGCTTGTGTGCTTGAAATTAAATGATTTACTTCCAAATATTATTTGGTCCTTGATATTGGTTAATGTTAATTGAACCATTCCTTCAAACATATTGATAGTTTCTAATCCAATGTCAACATTTTTTTCATCATATACCTCTAGATTGCAGTACGCGATAAACATATTTTCAGTACCCGAAGTAAGAATCCCGTTATTAAAAAAATAATTTTGAATTTTTCCTTTAAGTTTCATTTTGGAGGTTTCATCAATTTTCGTTTCTCCCTCCTCAATATATACATGAAAAGATTGCTGTGCTACGGAAATCTCTGAAACGAAAAAAATTAATAATAGATAAGCAAGAATAGTTTTCATACTAATTTTTCGATTTGCTGATTATAATTCCAATTTGAGAATTGTTTTCTGTTTTGACGGTGACACAACCTCCGCATTTCAGTTTTTTGTTTAGCATCTTTCTAAGTGGTCTAATAAAATCTCTACTTCTCTTAAAAGGCATTCCATTTGGTTTACGGAGGGGAAGATTTACATTGCTAAAAAGAATTGCTCTTGAAGAAGTGGAAGGATCTGAATAAATTCCTTTTTTGGCAACTACCTCGAAGAATTCATCCAAAATATCAGTAATTGTATTTCCTTCATCATCTACAGTTGAATATCCATTATATTCCGCATCTTTGGTAAAATGTACACTAACAGGTATTGGAGTTCCTTCTTTCTGCTCTGTGTCAAAATAATGAAATAGTTGCTCTACAAATGACCGATCGTTTTTTTCAATTAGTTCTTCTAATTGATATTTAGCTAGACTAATCTCAATTCCTGGTGAATAAAACTGTTCTGCAGCATCATATTCGCTTGTAGAAACTGAAGCTATTTCACTTCTACCTCTTATTGATATTCCAGTAAGTGATAAATGAACTTTTATCCGATTAGAGCTTCTAATCTCCATTACTTCGTACTTAATATAAAAATCCGCTCGAGAATTATTGAGAATTAATTCACTCAAATTATTATTTCTATCCGTGTATTCTATATTAAGAACATCGTCAGTGGATCTGGTAAGATTGTTTTTATTGAATTCTTGAGTGTTGGTTGCATAACTTTCAGGTGTTATTTGATAGTTGCTAATGAAAAATTCTGAGAGAGTAGAGTATAAGATTTTATTAATAGGCTTTTTCATTTCTTCCAATAAATTCTTTCCACTTCCCCCTGGCATAATGAGGAATTTAGGTTTATTGATTTCCCCTTGAGACTGAGCAAATCCTATCAGATAAATAAGAGTTAATATTATGGTGAGCTTTAGCTTGTATTGTTTCATCGGTATCCTAATGATTTAATAATCCCATTTTGCCTTAGATTCTTTTTGAGGGATTTAAGGTTTATTGTCATAAAAACTTCTCCTGAATGAATTCCTTTTATCTTTCCAAGATAAGTATACGTTTGACTAGTAACATGTTGTTTGTACCTGTTTTGATCGAAGAAAATTTTCCAGTAAGAATGATTCTTTTCTCTAGACAATTGTTCGTTATGTATCAAGGGATTTCGCAAATAGTAACTTTCAGCATTCGCAAAGCCTTGAAAAATAAGAGTATTGAGAATATTGTTTATGGCTTGTTTCTCCAATGTTTTTTTTTCTTTTCCCGATACTTTACTTTTTAGCTTTATTATATTTCCAGACTCGGAAACTAAATTTACTTGTGCTGTGTATGTAGGTTGAGTTGTAAGTTTTGGAGTGCAAGATGACAGCACTCCAAAACAAAAAACACATATAATGAGAATGAATTGCTTCATCATTTGGTATTAGTAATGGCTAACAGTTTTGCCCCTTTTTCAAATTTAGTGAGAAGAGCATCACCACCTTTGGTAACCTTACAATTTGAGAAGTTCTCATCTTCAACACTAGATATTTTTACTTCCGATATCTTCTTTTTTCTTGTAAGTTTTTTCCCTCTTATTTGAGTTTGTACTAATTCATAAACATATAGTTTATCTCCTTTTTGCAATCCAAATTCACTACCCCCAACGATTAATATGGCTCTCGCTTTTCCACGTTTGCTCTCAATAATTTCGGCAATTTCAAATTCAGCTGGGAAATACTTCGTTACAAACTTGTCTATTTCAGACTCGATGTCATCAATAGCTTTCTTTATTGCTTCTCTTTCTGTTCCGTGTCCAAATCCGATTGCACCTAAAAGACCAGAGCCTGCTTTTGGCGCTAATGTTTCTGAAGCGATAATCTTACCTGTTGCGACATCTATCGCTTTTAAACTAACAGCTAACTTGGCTTTATAAGTAATTTTTTCATTACCCTTTGAGTCTTTCGAACTCATTTTGGTAGCTTCAGCAGAAACTATCTTTCCCATAATAATATAATTTGCTCCCATGAGCTTATTATTGGATTTATCTGCCTTAGTTTTCAAGTCGATACCAGCGCCCATTTGCCTAATCTTTTCTTGCTCAACATTATCCATTGTGGTCAAGTCTAGAACATCAAATCTCTTGGTTTTAACGAATGAATTAGTTACTTTTTCACGAATCGCTGAAACATCTTTTACATTTACTGCTGCGTTAACGTACTTGAAAGAAATTATTCCAATTTTCTTTTTGACTGTCTGTGCATCTGAGGAAAGACTAATCAATATGACACCTAATACTAATAGAATTTTTTTCATTTTTGATAATTGTTTTGTTTTGTTTACAAAAATGCAAGAAACCGAAAAAATGTATTCTAACATTTTGTGGTATTTGACAAATATTTTAGTACTATTGTTTCATATAGTTATTAATAGTGGGGAGTGAGTAAAGAATTAGATGATGCTTAATATTCTTGTCGTGGATGATCACGAAGATATCCGTATTGGTGTTGAATACAGATTAAAATCAGCTTTGGAGGAGAGCTTTAATTATTTTGCAGCAAAATGTAAAAGGTCGATGATTTCCAAATTGCACCAAGTCAATTTTGATTTAGTAATTTGTGATTTACAATTATCTCAAGGTGAATTTATTGACCATATGGGTTTTGATTTAGCAACAAAGATAAAAAAAATCCATCCCAATTGTAAAGTGATAGCCTATTCTTCTTTTATAGGCAAAAATATTATTAAAAAATGCATCAAGTCTGGTTTTGATTTGTATTTACCAAAGAGTGTAGGAATTGATGAATTTAGCGAAGCTTTAGAAACTGTACTTAAAAAGAATATTGAGAAGAAAGATTTTTTTAGGTTCTTGAACGATATTAGTTTATCAGAAGTTGACTCTCAGTTTGGAAACTCTATTGTTCTGTTAGATTTATTATCCTCTAGAGAGATTCAATTATTAGATATAATGAGTGGCTTAGAATCCTTGGACACAGTTATTCTTGCGGATAAAATGTCTATTAGCATAGATACTATAAATACCCATATAAGAAATATCCGAAAAAAATTAAAGTTGAATAATAGACAAGAACTTTTTTATTTCGCAAAAAATATCAATCTATAACTTATCAGTAGCAATAAAAATCTAATAATAGATTTTTATTGACTACATTGCCTCTCAATAAATAACAATTATGAGAATTATATTTTTTCACATCGCCTTCTTAGTTACTTTTTTCGTAACAGGAAAAAATTCTTTGGATAGTATAAAGACTAATATACGAAACCAGATATCTCAAGCAACCAATGACTACGATAGGGCTAAGCATACCTACAACCTTGGTGTAGAGTACTATTACTCAAATGGAGATAGTGCACTATATTTTTTTGATAGGGCTCAGCATCTTTTGAATTCTATAGACTCAGCTACTAAGTTTCACATTACTTTAGCTCAAGGAAAGGCGAGTTTGTTCAGGGACTTTGCTAAATACTCTGCCGCAGATAGTTTGTATAATTATAGTATTGAATACGCTAAAAACAACAATTTTGAACCAATATATCATGAAGTCTTAGCGCGGACCTCAATTATCACAATGCCGAATAAAACACTAAAAGAGCGTATAGATTCAATTCCTTTATTAGAAGGTTTATGTGATTTGTTGGATTCTAATAATACCAAGCATCAAAGTTTAAAAATTGCTACTCTAACCGATATTGCTGTACTATTTGCTAACTCTGGGCAGTTTAAAAAAGCAATTCCCTATTTTAAACGAATTTATAATTTTAGAAAACGTTATTATATAGCAAAGGATGTTGTTAAAATAGATTCTTATTTAAATTCACTTAATAATTTGGGCTTAGCTTATGAATTGATTGGTCAGCTTGACTCTGCAATTCATTACTATAAAGAGGGTTTGTTTCTAAGTGAGAATTCAGCAGGGCAAAAATCAATTAGTAGATTGTACGGTAATATAGGTTCTCTTTATGCAAAGAAAAATAATTTTTATAAAGCAATTGAATATGCTAAAAGAAGTCTAGAACACAATCCGAATGATCCTATTTTGCTTTATTCCTTACTACTCTTATCCTATAATGAATTAGGTATGGATAGTCTGGCGTATCAAATGGCAGATATCGCATTTTCATTGAGTGAGGAGAATAAAAGTGATAAAAGCAGAATCGCAAGATTGAAGCTAAATAGAGGTTTTCTATACCTTAAAAATAAACAGTTTGATCTGTCACTTAAAGATTTCAAAGAGGCTCAAATAGTTTTTGATAAAATAGCTTCTCAAAAAAATTTGGAACAAGTGAATATAGCACTATTTAGATTATACCTATCAAAAAATGACTGGAAGAACGTAGAAGAACAATTCAAATGGCTAGATAAGAACATGAAGGATGTTAATAATCTAGCCCCTTTAAGAAAATTAGATTACTTCCAAGCCTTGTCTGAATATTATGAAAAGAAGAATAATTACAAAGTTGCTTTTTATTATCAATCCTCCCTTTATGATTTAAAAAACAAAAGAGACTCAGCCTATCATTCAAATAGTCTGAACCAAGCATTTGCTGAAGTCGAGGTTTATCAAAAAGAAAATCAAATTTTAAAACTTCAAAACCAACATCAAAACCAAAAGTTGGAATTAAACGCACTTCAAGATGAGCAAAAAATAATACTATTCTCTGCCATTCTTTTGTTGCTTTTATTTTTTACTGCTGGTATTTTATTATTTCAAAGAAAAAAAATAAGAATCAAAGAAGATCAAATTCACCAAACAGAAATTATACAAAAAGAAATCGGACTCGAACTTCATGACCAGGTAGCGGGAAAATTATTGGGATTAGCTTTTGATATTGAAAAACATAATCCTCAGTTAGGAAAAAAGGTGTTGCTTACAAGTAGATATGTCGCAAAACTCTCTCATGACTTAGACTATAAGCCTGAAAAATATGGAAATCTCACCGATGATTTAGAAGATATTCTAACCACTTTTGAAGTTCAAGGTTTGACTTATAAAATTTCTCCTGAAGAAATAAAATTAGATAAAAAATCAAAAATTCATATTGTAAGAATTGTGCAAGAATTATTATCAAATAATCTGAAGCACTCAAAAGCGGATCAGACCATTTTTAACATTATTGCAACAGATGATTTAATTACAATCGAGTATAAGGATAACGGAATTGGGTTTCATGAAGATGATAAGAAAAACGGATTGTTCAATATTTACAACCGAGTGGAAATAATGAAAGGTAGTATCAAGTTTCCAAAAGTCGAAAAGGGAATTTTTATTCGTATAGAAATACCTTTGGCTTAAACGTAAAAATTCATAAAACTGAACCATAAATAAATGGAATACTTGGACTACCAATTAAAAATTGGCAGTGGCAAGGCTGAGTGTTTTCGTTGGTGGGAGCTTGGGAAGTTTTGAACAGCATCTTCAAAATCATAAAGAATTGTGTTAAAATCCTTTTCTTTATAAAAAAGTTTTATTATAGTTAACAAACCGTTATATCTCATCTATAAATATTAATTCACTAACGAAAATAAATACAAAAGTCACAAAAACAAGTTATTAGTTATTTTTTAATACTATATTTATACCGAACATTAACAAAAATATTATGAATTTTTTTAAATTATTAGCACTCTTTTTATTGATTTCAAACTTAGCTTTTGCACTAGGTGGAGAAATATCAACAACAAAAACACCTGACGCTAAGAGTTCATCGGATTCCTATAAAGAATCCCAAGAACAAATAGACAACTCACCTATCGACACTGCAAAACTTCAAGAAACTGTAAATAAGATAAAAACAGAGCTTGAAAAAATCAACAATTCACTCCGTCAAATAGCTTCGAAAGATACTATTATACATGAGCAAGTTGGTAAGTTCTCATTGAATGATTCTGTCTATTTATACGAATTTGATTACTACGATTCAAACTGTAATGAAATGCTTGATAAATCTTGTGATCATATTAAAAAATTACGATTTAAGAAATGGTATAACTCTCTAAAATATGACCAGTTTACTGTATGTAGAAGGTTCAAAAAAACTCAAACCAAAATAAAAATTAAAAGTATAGAGTTTGAAATTAAGAATGGAATGGCTTTCAACCTAACCATTCTCACAGAGAATAATAAAGAATTTAGAAGTCAAATGCCCATCTCAATTATAGAATACCGAAGACATTTAAATGATAGATTATTCGAAACCAAAACATCTGATACAGATTCTATTGCTCCTTATATATCCCTAAATGATTGTCTAAAATATACAAAAACATTAGGCGTTCATACCGTGCCTAATAACGGAATTGTGAGATTAGATAAAGATACAATGGTCAAACCCGTTGCATTTGGTACTAGCCTAAATTCCTTACTGAACGTTAGAATCTATACTGAACCTATATCCTTAAGAGAACACCAACCAAAAGGTCTAATACAATCAGAAATAAAATTTAATTTCTTCTCTAATACCGTCCCAATGAGAAATTCAAGACTTATTTGGCTACATTATCTAGAACCTTCTTTAAGATTCTCTAAGTTTGAGAATGAGAATCAAACACTGCTTATTGATTCAACTATAATAGAAACAAATGAAAAAGGAGATAAAAGCATAAGCATTGATCGGTCTAATTTAAATTTGATTTCAAGAATGGACTTAGGTTTAAAACTGAATATTCTGACAAGTTATTACTATAGTCAGTCTCTTGAATTATCTTTAATAGGGAAGTATGGATTTTCAGATATTTTATATAAGGAAGAGAAATACACTGTGGACATACTTACATTTGGTCTTGATTTAATGTATAAAATCCCGATATACAAAGATCATATAGGAGTAGATTTAGGTACCAATCTTTGGTTTCAAAGTCTTTCAGAACCAAGTGAGTTATCTAAATTAAAAGACATTGAGATTGAAAACACGAATCTTCGTGCATATCTTATACCACAATTTGAAGCCTATTACAAACGTCCAAATACCAATGAAAAGTTATACGTGCGATTCGTATGGTTCAAGAACTTCAATGAAGGAGAAGCCTCTTTTACTCAATTTCAAATAGGTTATAAGACATCCTTTAGTGATTGGTTTGGTAAAAAATAACCCTAGATTATTTATCCTCGTATCTCAAAATTTTTAAATCACCCGATACACTAGACAAGGTGTATGACAAACAGATAATCAAACCAAATTAACCTATTTTACAAGAAAAACAAAACACTCAATGAGTTTTTATTGAGTGTTTTGTTGTCTCTTCTTACATACTGGCTACCAATTAAAGATTGGCAGTGGCAAGGCTGAGTGTTTTCGTTGTGGGAGCTTGGGATTAACTTTGTATGTTATCTATCTGTAAATTCTTCAATATCAAGAAGTCTCTTAAGATATTTAGAATACTTAAGTTTATCGGTATAAATGCAAATGGCATTGTAATCATGTTTCTGATTGTACAATATTTGAAATTTGGGTTGAATATTATGAATTGCAACTTTCTTTCTATCAAAATGTATTTTTGACTGCAGTCTATCAACTAAAATAACTGAATCCGTTTTTAGAATCATACCTTCCAATTTTTGATCATAAGAGAAAACAAGCCTTGTTTCAATATCTACACCATCAAAAGAAATTAAATAACAGTTTTTTTTCTCATCGAATAAATAACCTATTTTCTTATCAACCTCAGCTTTAGCACTTCCAAATTTAACACCTCCAAAATAAGAATGATTGCGATTAGTGTAAAATTGTACAAGTGAGAAATAACAAAAAATACCAAATAATAGTCCAAATATTAATATGTAGTTTGTTTTCATACTTATCAATTTTCTCAAGGTTATTAACTTCTCTCGCCTTACCTCGCTGTCGCCAATTTTTAATTTCACGATACTCAGGTCGAAGTGTGTACACATTGATAATCAAACCAAATTTACATGAATTATCGAAAAGTTATTTAATATATAATGACTTCTAGTTGCTTTCACTATTGCTAGGGAATTTTCCTAATGACTTTTTCGCTATTTTGACATTCAAACTGACTACCAATTAAAAATTGGCAGCAGCGATTTACAGGGTTTTATTACTGACGGTAGCAAAGGATTCATTCTAATTATCTCTACAAATTGTACTACATGAAGATCGTGAGAGTGTACACACTTCTAACGGCATGCTATCTACAATGAAACAATCTTCATGTCCTGTAAATCTCTTGGCTAATTTTAATCGGATAGATTCCTGAAATGAATTTTGCTTAATAATTCTTCTGATATCTAATGAAATAGTGACACACAATACCTAAATATTTATAAGTCAAATTAAAGACTTAAGTTCTTTATCACTCAGTTTTGGCTTGTAAATCTGATCAATATAACTTTCGATTTTATCTATTTCACGTAATACTTCAAGTATTTTATCGTAATTTGCTTTAAAGTTGTTCATATCGAACGCTATCTTTTAATTATAATTCACTTTCAATTACATACGTAACTTTTATCTAAATACACAGCGGGTTAATAATAATCTTATGACATCATCAAAACTCCATTTTATTATTTGGTCTGTAAGTCTTCTCATCTCTTTTAATCTGAAGGCTCAATATGACACAAATTACATGTTAAATCCAAATCTAGAAGATTATTTTTTTCAAGACTGCAATAATCCTCCTCCTTCTTGGAGTTTAGATAGTATAGATTGGGTTTTTAATCACACGGGACTTGTTCGATATGGAAACTGTAACAATTATGGAGACTCCAATGGGTGGATAACACCATACTCTGGAAGCGGGGCTTTAGGTATGGAAGGCTCTAATAGATATCCAACTACATGGATTAGCACATTAAGTACAGGGGGAATTTGGATAGCAATTGACAGGAAATTAACTATTGGAATCCCAACAAAGTTTAGTTTTGCCATGATGATTGATTCCGTTGCAAAACAAAACGGTACATACACCTCTGACACTTCTTACCGTCATTGTTTTGATGTCGCTCTAGACTTTTTTGACGTAACGATTTTTGCCACAGGAATTGATGGTCAATATTTGATTTGTGACACTCCTGATGTACTACTTGACGGAGATAGTGTCCCATTTGGAGGATACCAAGTTTTTGAGTTCAC